>CBINDH010000021.1:0-16783 GCA_966249365.1 uncultured Xylanimonas sp.
TGCCCGAGATCGTCGGCGACCTCGGCGCCACGGTGTACTCCACGTACTTCGTCGGTCGCGGCGACCAGGAGTGGGCGCTCGCCCACCCGGAGCAGCGCACCCAGGTCTACCTCCCGTCGGCGCGCCGCGCCGCGCCGGAGTCCGGCCCGCTCCGCATCGAGCTGATGACCGACTGGCGCGCGGAGCAGGTCGAGCCGAACCTCGACTGCGACGTCGCGCGGTGGTGGCAGGTGATCGACCGGACGACGGGCGCGACGGTCGACCCCGCGCAGTGGCGGGTCGAGGGCCGTGGCGCCGCGACCGCGGTCGTGATCGACGAGCCGGAGGCGTTCCACGTCTACACCGTGGGCTTCCTCGCCTACCAGACGTGGGACCCGACGCAGATGTACAACTACATCACCAACGGGTGGGAGAACGACCCCACGCGCGTCAAGGAGCAGCCGTACGACGCGCGCCACCCCGAGACCTGGGAGCACATCACCGCGAGCCTGCGCTCCTGGCTCACCGCGCACCCCGAGGTCGACGTCGTGCGCTTCACGACGTTCTTCTACCACTTCACCCTCGTGTTCGGCGCCGACCGGCGCGAGAGGTTCGTCGACTGGTTCGGCTACAGCACCACGGTCTCGGTGCCCGCGATGGAGGAGTTCGAGGCACGCACGGGTCGGCGTCTGACCGCCGAGGACTTCATCGACCAGGGCTACAACAACAGCGCGTTCCGCGTGCCGAGCGAGGCGTTCCGGGCCTGGATCGACTTCCAGCACGAGTGGGTGACCGGCAAGGTCGCCGAGCTGGTGGCGATCGTCCACGAGGCCGGCAAGGAAGCGATGATGTTCCTCGGCGACAACTGGATCGGCACGGAGCCGTACGGTCCGCGATTCGCCGCCACGGGCATGGACGCCGTCGTCGGCTCGGTCGGCTCGGCCGCCACCTGCCGCATGATCGCCGACATCCCCGGCGTCCGGTACACCGAGGGCCGGTTCCTGCCCTACTTCTTCCCCGACGTGTTCAACCCGGACGGCGACCCGGTCGGCGAGGCGCACACGTCGTGGGTCACGGCCCGCCGCGCGATCGTCCGGTCGCCGCTCGACCGGATCGGCTACGGCGGCTACCTCTCGCTCGCGCTGAAGTTCCCCGAGTTCATGGCGCGGATCGAGGAGATCTGCGACGAGTTCCGGGAGCTGCACGACAAGTCGGGCGGCCGGCGGCCGGCGACCGCCCCGTTCACGGTGGCCGTCGTCAACCAGTGGGGCTCGCTGCGCTCGTGGCAGACGCACATGGTCGCGCACGCCCTGCACTACCGTCAGACGCACGCGTACATCGGCGTGCTCGAGTCGCTGGCGGGCCTGCCGTTCGACGTGCAGTTCCTGTCCTTCGACGACGTCCGGGCCGGGGCGCTCGACGGCGTGGACGTGGCCATCAACGTCGGCGTGGCCGGGACGTCGTTCTCCGGCGGTGACGCGTGGCTCGACGAGTCCGTCCAGGTGGCCTTCCGGCGCTTCGTCGCGGCGGGCGGCGGGTTCGTGGGCGTGGGGGAGCCCACGGCGGCGACGGCGAACGGGGCGATCTTCCAGCTCACCGACGTGCTCGGCGTCGAGCAGGAGAACGGGTGGACGCTGTCGTACACGCGGCGGCCGGAGGAGCACCCGGACCACTTCATCACGGCGGACCTCACCGAGGCGTTCGACCCCGGGGACGGGACCGCGAACGTCTACGCGCGCGGCGAGCAGGCCCAGGTGCTCAGGCTCGTGGACGGGCAGGTGCAGATCGCCGTGAACACGTTCGGTCGTGGGCGGGCCGTCTATCTCTCGGGTCTGGCGTACTCGGCCGAGAACGCCCGCCTGCTGCACCGTGCGCTCTTCTGGGCCGCCGGGCGCGAGTCGGAGCTCGGTGCGCTCGGCCTCGCCGCAGACCCGCGTGTCGAGGTGGCCTGGTACCCGGACACGAAGCGCGCGCTCATCACGAACGCGTCGCTCGTCCCCGTCTCCACCAGCGTGGAGACCCCTCTGGGCGTCGTCGAGGTCGATCTCGCCTCGGGCGGGCACCAGTGGGTGGAGGCCTGAGCCCCATCGGCTGCTTGTGCTCGAACGTGATCGAAAGTAGCATGAACCAAGCACGACCGATCGACTCGGCCGTCCGATGGCTCAATGATGAGAGGTAATTCCATGGTCAACACCACGCGTCGCGTCACGGCGGCAGCGGCGGCCACCGCCGCCGTTCTCGCCCTTGCCGCCTGCGGGGGCTCCGACGCCGGTTCCGACGACGCCACGAGCGGGTCGAGCAGCACCCCGGACGGCTCTCCCGTCGAGATCACCTACCTGCACCGCCTTCCCGACGGCGAAGGCATGACCCCGGTCGACGAGATCGTCGCGCGGTGGAACGAGGCGAACCCCGACATCCAGGTCACCGCCACCAAGTTCTCGGGCGCGTCGCCCGAGATGATCGTCAAGCTCGAGACCGACATCAACGCGAACGCGGGCCCCTGCCTCGCGCAGATCGGCTACTCCGAGCTGCCGGACATGTTCGTCAAGGGCCTCGTCCAGGACGTCTCCGAGTTCGCCGGCCAGTACGCGTCCGACTTCTCCGAGGGCGCCTACAACCAGATGAACGTGGGCGGCCAGCAGTTCGGCCTGCCGCAGGACGTCGGCCCGCTCGTCTACTACTACAACGAGCAGGCGTTCGAGGACCTCGGCCTGACGGTCCCGACCACGCTCGCCGAGTTCGAGGCCGCCGCCCAGACGGCCAAGGCCGCCGGCAAGTACATCTCGGCCTTCACGCCGGACGAGGCGCAGAACTGGCTGGCCGGCCAGGCCGCCGCCGCCGGCGACGCGTGGTTCACGGCGGAGAACGACCAGTGGGTCGTCGACACCAACGGCGAGGGCGTCCAGCGCGTCGCCGCCTTCTGGCAGAACATGCTCGACAACGGCACGACGACGGTCCTCCAGCGCTGGAGCGACGGCTTCACCACCGCGCTGACCTCGGGCGAGCTCATCGGCCACATCGGTGCGGCGTGGGAGGCCGGGTTCATGCTCGACCCGCTCGACGGCACCCCGGCCGAGGGCCAGTGGCGCGTCGCCCAGCTCCCCGACTTCGGTGCCGGCCAGCTGACCGGTCCCGACGGCGGCTCGGGCGTCGCCGTGATGAAGGGCTGCGAGTACCCCGAACAGGCCATGGAGTTCAACGCCTGGTTCAACACGCAGATCGACGACCTCTCCACCCAGGGCCTCGTCGTCGCCGGCAACGGCACGCCGCAGACCCCGGAGAAGATGACCCGCCAGTTCGGCGGGCAGGACGTGCTCGGCGAGCTCGCGACGGCCACCGCGAACCTCAGCCCGGACTTCGTGTACGCGCCCGGGTTCTCGACCCTGGTCTCGATGACGCAGACGGCTGACACCGTGGGCAAGGGCGAGGCGCCCGTGTCCTCGATCTTCGAGAACGCGCAGACCACCGCGGTCTCGGCTCTGAAGGACCTCGGCCTTCCCGTCGCCGGGAACTGATCGATGACGTCAGGCGGGCGGGTGCGCCGTCAGCGCACCCGCCCGTCGGCCTCTCCAGATGGAGCAGCAATGAGCACTCAGACGCCCGTTCGGCCGAGCGCCGCGGTCCCGGTGACACCGGCTCCGACGCGGCCGGGCCGGAACAGCGGCCGCGGAAGGCGGAAGCTCGCCCTGACCGGGTGGGCCTTCATGCTTCCGTTCGTCCTCGCGTTCACCGTCGTGTTCGTCGTGCCGATCTGCATGGCGGTCCGCAACGCGTTCTACAACCAGGTCGCGGCCGGCGGTGGCCTCTTCGGCGGCGGCGGTCAGGTCGACAAGTTCGTCGGGCTCGCCAACTTCAAGGCCGTCGTCACCGACGAGCGGTTCTGGAGCGGCATGGGACGCGTCGTCGGGTACGCCGCGTTCCAGATCCCGGTCATGATCGGGCTCGCGCTGTTCCTCGCGCTGATGCTCGACTCGTACCTGGTGCGCCGGGTCGGCGGGTTCCGGCTCAGCTACTTCCTGCCGTACGCCATCCCCGGCATCGTCGCCGCGATGATGTGGGTGTTCCTGTACAGCCCCGACGTGTCGCCGTTCGCGCGCTACCTGCCCGACGGGTTCGACTTCTTCGCGCCGGGCACGGTGCTCGCCTCCATGGCCAACATGACCACCTGGACCTTCACCGGGTACAACATGCTGATCTTCCTCGCCGCCCTCCAGGCGATCCCGCACGACCTCTACGAGGCGGCGCGCCTCGACGGCGCCACCGGGTTCCAGGTGGCGACGCGCATCAAGCTCCCGATCCTGCGGCCTGCGGCGCTGCTCGCGGTGCTGCTCTCGATCGTCGGCACGATCCAGCTCTTCAACGAGCCGTCCGTCCTCGCCGTCGCGGCGCCCTGGATGGGCAACGACTTCACGCCGATGATGATGGCCTACAACTCGATGATGGGGCAGCTCACCCCGTCCGGCTCCGGACCGGCATCGGCGATCTCCATCGTCATGGCGCTCGTCGCGGGCGTGCTCGCCGCCGTCTACGCAGCCGTCCAGCGAAAGGTGGCGGACTGACATGCCCGCGACAGCTCTGCGCAGGTCCGCCAAGCCGTTCCGGGACGGGCGCGTCGCGCCGCCGCGGTCGTTCGAGCCGTCGGTCGCCGCGAAGGCCGTCACCCGTGCCGTCCTCGTCGTGATCGCCCTGTACTTCCTCGTCCCGGTGATCTGGATGGTCATCTCGTCGACGAAGACGGACGCCCAGCTCGCGACGACGTTCGGGTTCTGGTTCGGCCCGGACAACCACCTGGCGGCCAACTGGGACGCCCTCATGGAGTGGTCGCGCGGGAACTTCCCGCGCTGGGTGGGCAACTCGCTGCTCTACTCGGCGGTGTCGGCGGTGATCGGGACGCTGATCTCGGTCATGGCGGGCTACGCGGTCTCGAAGTACCAGTTCCCCGGCAAGGGCGTCGCGATGGGCGTCATCATGGCCGGCCTGCTGCTGCCGGTCGCCCTGCTGACGATCCCGCTGTACTCCCTGTTCCACTCGATCGGCCTGACGAACACGATCTGGTCGATCATCATCCCGTCGATGGTCTCGCCCTTCGGCGTGTTCCTCGGGACCGTCTACGCGCAGACGTCGGTGCCGAACGAGCTCCTGGAGGCGGCCCGGATCGACGGTGCGGGCGAGGCGCGCATCTTCTTCACCATGGTGCTGCGGCTGCTCGCCCCGGCGATGGTGACGATCCTGCTCTTCATCTTCGTCGCGACGTGGAACAACTTCCTGCTGCCGCTCATGATGCTCTCCGACGACACCCTCAAGCCGGTGACCCTGGGCCTCTACAGCATCATGTCGACGCGCGGCATCGCGATCCGGCCCGCGATCGTCCTGGGGTCGCTGCTCGGGGTCATCCCGCTGATCGTGATGTTCATCGGCCTGCAGAAGTACTGGCGTGCCGGCCTGGCCGCCGGGTCGGTCAAGGGCTGAGTCGACGGCGACCCACGCGCGGCCGCGCGCGTCCGATCCGTACGGACCGGACGCGCGCGGTGCGTCTCAGGAGCAGGCCGCCCCGTTGAGCGTGACCGCCGTCGGGCCGGCGGTGCCGTTGGCGACGAAGCCGAGCGACGCCGTCTGGCCGGCCCCGAGCGACGGGGCCCACCCCGGTGCGGTGACCGTCACCGTCGTGCCGGACTGCGTGAAGGTGCCGTTCCAGCCGTTGTTGATCACGGTGCCCGCGGGCAGCGTGAACGTGACCGTCCACGGGTTGACCGCCGAGGTCGCCGTGTTCGACACGTCGATCGCGGCCTGGAAGCCGCCCTGCCACGAGTTCGCCAGCGTCACCGTCGCCGTGCAGGCACCCGGCACCGCCGTCGGTTCGTCGCTCGGTTCGCCGCTGGGGCCGGGCGACGACGAGCCGTTCGGCACGGGCGGGACCAGCGTCGGACCGAGGATCGACTGCTTGGCGGTGTTGACCGTCTTCCAGTCGTCCTGGACGATGCCGCCCGTGTCGCCCGAGTTCGGGTTCCATGACCAGTACGTGAACGAGATGCCGTTGGTCTTCATGTAGCCGACGAGCGTCGTCAGCCACTGGGTGTCGCGCGGGTCGGCGAGCGTGCTGCCGAACTCGCCGACCAGCACCGGCGCGATGTTCTCCTTGACGAGGTAGCCCCAGTAGTGGTCCCAGGTGGCCGGGAGGTTGGCCGGGAACTCGGGGTACTTGGTGGTGTCGAACCAGTCCTGGTGGTCGTACACGGAGATGCCGTAGTCGTGCGCCGAGTAGACGAGCTTGTTCGGCGTGTTCAGGCGCACCGGGGAGGTCCGGGCGCCGGCAAGGTTGCCGCCCCACCACGAGCAGGCCCGCGGGTCGTCGGGGATGTCGTCCCAGGCGTTCGCCGTGCCGCCCGAGAGGCAGGAGACGCCCTCGACGATGATGAGCCAGTTCGGGTTGGCCGCCTGGACGGCGTTGCCGATGCGCTCGGCGGCGAGGCGCCAGTCGCGTGCCGGGTCGCCGCAGCCCCAGCAGGAGCCCGTCGCGTTGGGGTCGGTGCCCTCGGCGTGCGGCTCGTTGAACAGGTCGGCGCCGATGACCGTCGGGTTGTCCGCGTAGTGCTCCGCGAGCATCACCCAGTCGGCGATCATGCTCTGCTCGGAGACGGCGGGCGTGTACCAGAGCGGGGTCTGCCCGGCCGACGTCGGGCGGTGCCGGTCGAGGATGACGCGCATGCCGAGGTCGCCGGCGTGCTCGACGACCTTGTCGAGGATCTCGAGCGGCGACAGGCCGAGCAGGTCCGGGTTGGTGCTCGAGTTCACGCTGGTCGCGGTGGCCCCGGGCTTGAGGGCGTCACCCGAGTACGGCACGCGCAGCGTGTTGTAGCCGAGCTCGGCCATGTGGTCGAGCTGGGCCCGCCACGGCTCGGACGCCCACAGGCCGTGGAACGTCTTGTTGTCGGTCTCCATGCCGAACCAGTTGATGCCGGTCAGGCGGACGGTCGCGCCGGTGGAGTCGACGATCTGGCTGCCCCGGGTGCTGAGCCAGCCGGTGCCGGTCCCTTGCGCGTCGGCCGCGACGGCGGAGGTGCCGGAGAGCGCGACCAGAGTGGTCGCGGCGACGGCGGCGGCAGTTGCCGCCGTGACCAGACGGGCGACGACGCCGCGTCTCGTGGTTGTCATGGGGCGCTCCTGAGCAGGTCGGAAGTCTTCGGGCATCGGCCATCGAAGGCCACGCCGGGCCCGCCCGACAGGCCCCGGAACGTTTAGGCGGGTCGCGGTGCTCCGACGAGTCCGGACGCCGTCCGTCGTCTACGTCGTGCGAGATCGATCGGACCAGACCAGACCAAGGGAGACCACGATGACCGCGATGTTCGTCAACCTGCCGGTGACCGACCTGGAGCGCGCGAAGGCGTTCTACACGGCCCTCGGGTTCTCGCTCGACCCCCAGTTCACCGACACCAACGCCGCGTGCGTGATCGTCGAGCCCGACCACAGCTTCGTCATGCTGCTGGCGCGCGAGTTCTTCCAGACGTTCACCACCAAGCCGATCGCCGACCCGTCCGAGACGGTGTCGGCGTCGGTCGCGATCTTCCTCGACAGCCGCGAGGCGGTCGACGCCACGGTCGCCCAGGGTGTCGCCGCCGGCGGCACCGAGGACCAGCCCGCCCAGGACTTCGGGTTCATGTACCAGCGGCAGCTCACCGACCCGGACGGCAACCACCTCGAGCTCGGGTACTTCGACGCGGCCGCGACCGCACAGGATCCCGAGGCGCTCGCCGCGCAGCAGCAGGCCTGAGGCCGGAGCCGCCCGGACCCGTCCTGCGAGTCGTCCGGGTCGCTGCCTACGGTGGACCCGGGTCTGGAGGCGGGCCCGACGGCGCCACCGACGGGAGGAACCCCGTGACGTCGCTGTGGCTCGACCGCCCGCGCACCACCGGCTCCGACGAGTTCGAGCCCGGCGCCCGGTACGACGTCGTCGTCGTCGGTGCCGGGCTGACGGGTCTGGTGACGGCGCTGCTGCTGGCCCGCGCGGGGATGCGGGTGGCCGTGCTCGAGGCACGGTTCGTCGGCGCGGTGACCACGGGCAACACCACCGCGAAGCTGAGCCTCCTGCAGGGCACGGTGCTGTCGTCGATGCGGCGGCACTTCTCGGCGCGGGTCGTGCGGGCCTACGTCGAGGGCAACCAGGAGGGGCAGGACTGGCTGCTGCGCTACCTCGCGGAGCAGCAGGTCGCGTTCGAGCGCCGTGACGCCGTGACCTATGCGGGCACGATGGAGGGCGGCGACCTGCTGCACGCCGAGCTGGCGGCGGCTCGGGAGGCGGGTCTGGACGTCGTCAGCACCACGGACGTCGGGCTGCCCTTCCGGACCCGGGGTGCGCTCGTGCTGGCGGACCAGGCGCAGCTCGACCCGATGGACGTGCTCGACGCCCTGGTGCAGGACCTGCGTGGCCGCGGCGGCATCGTCGTCGAGGGCACGCGGGTCCAGGGGGTGCGCGCCGGGACGCCCGTCACGGTGACCACCACGCGCGGCGTGGTCCGGGCCGACCGGGTCGTCCTCGCCAGCGGGACGCCGGTGCTCAACCGCGGGCTGTACTTCGCCAAGGTGGTGCCGTCGAGGTCCTATGCGCTGGCGTTCCGGGTCCCGGGCGCCCTCCCGGCCGGGATGTACCTGTCCGTCGACGCGCCCCACCGGTCGCTGCGCACCGCGACGGCCGACGGCGAGGAGCGCCTCGTCGTCGGCGGCAACAGCCACCTGGTGGGCCAGAACCCGTCCACCCAGCGCTCGGTGAACGACCTGGTCGCCTGGACGCAGCGGTGGTTCCCGGGGGCCGAGCCGACGCACCGGTGGTCCGCGCAGGACTACCGGTCGGCCAACGCCGTGCCCTTCGTCGGATGGCTCCCCCGCGGGCGCGGCCGGGTCTTTCTCGCCACCGGCTACAACAAGTGGGGCATGACCAACGCCGTGGCGGCGGCGCTGACGCTCTCGGCCGACATGCTCGGCGGCCACCTGCCGTGGGCGCGCACGCTGCACCACCGGGTGACCGGCCCGGCCGACCTGGCGGACGGCGTCAGGTTCAACGCGGGGGTCGTGGCGACCCTCGCCCGCGACTGGGCGCGCGTCGCGGGCCGCGGGGGAGGCCCCGCGACGCGCCCCGCCGAGGGCCAGGGCGTGCTGACCCGCGACGGCCTACGGCCGCAGGGAGTCTCGACGGTCGACGGGCGCACCTGCACGGTCTCGGCGGTGTGCACCCACCTGGGCGGGATCCTCCGGTGGAACGACGCCGAACGGTCGTGGGACTGCCCGCTGCACGGCTCCCGCTTCGGCCCGGACGGCACGCTCCTCGAAGGCCCCGCCGTTCGTGACCTTGCCCTGGTGGAGACGAGCGAGTCCCCAGGACCCGACGTCGAATGAGAGGTGTCGCCGACCGGCGGCATGCTCGGACCCGATCGTCCCGAGGAGGATGACGATGGATACCTGGCTGATCGTGCTGATCATCGTGGCAGCGGTCATCGTGCTGGCGCTGCTGCTCCTGCTGCCGTGGATGCGGCGCACGGCCGAGGCCAAGGCCCGCGAGCGCGAGCTGGAGCAGCGCCGCGAGCAGGCGGCGCAGCAGGAGAGGGCCGAGGCCGAGCAACGCCTCGCTCACGCCGAGGAGGCCGAGCGCCGGGCGAGCATCGCCGCGGCCGAGGCGCAGCGCGACCGTGCCGAGGCGGCACTTCGCGAGGAGCGCGCCCAGCTCCACGAGGAAGGGCTGGCGGACGACGAGCTCGTCGACGGGCCGGAGCGGGGCCGCTTCGACGGGCCGGAGCGCAGCCGGTTCGACGCGCTGCGTGACGACGGGCCCGCGCCGGACAACCCGCCCCGTCACGCCTGAGCGCGCGGCGGCCGGATCAGCGCGGCTGCGACTCGAGCGGGGGCACCCACCCCGTGGACTCCGAGGTCGCGTGCAGCCGGTAGTCCGCCGCGCCGGCACGTGTCGCCACGCGCACGTAGCGCGGTGACTCCGACGTCGTCTGACCCGCCTCCGCGAGGACGACGACGTCGGCGGCCTCGCCCTGCGTGTACGGCAGCAGCACGAACGACGGGCTGCCCTCCCCGCCGCTGTCGAGCCGCGCGACGTACGCGCCTGCCGGGCGGTCCTGAGGTGCGCTGCGGAGCAGCGCCTCCGGCCGCACGACGTACGACGTCACCGACTCCTCGACCACCACCAGCTCGTCCCAGGACCGGTTCGTTGCTTCGCTGTTCATCTGGTGCCTCCCCGCATGCGTCGACACCTCCAGCGTCGCCCCGGGCCCGACCACACGCAAGGAGCGGCGGCCCGGTCAGCGCAGCAGCGCCGTGATCTTGGGTGACGGCTCCACCCGGAGCTCGGCCCGCAGGCGCCGGCGGAACGTGTCGAACGTGCGGCGCGCCTCCACGATCGAGCCCTCCGCCATGTGCAGGGCGATGAGGAGCGCCGCCGGTTCCTCACGCAGCGGGTCGAGGTCGGACGCCGCCTCCGCGGCCGTGATCGCCCAGCCGGTCTCGCCGAGCCGGTTGAACACGCGGGCGAGCCGTTCGAGCGCGTGCAGCCGCTGGCGTTGCAGCCGCCGCCGCTCGACGTCGACCCACTCGTCGAACTCGCCGAGCAGCAGCTCGGGCCCGGTGATCGCGTGGAGCGCGTCGAGCGCACGCCGCACCGTCAGGCGTGTCGCACCGCCGAGCACCTCGTCGCAATGATGTCGGAGCTCCCAGACGTCGACCGAGAGGTCGGGCGCGAGCCCCAGGGACGTCTGCCCGACGACGATCCCGTCCGGGAGCACCTGCCGCAGGTTGCGCAGCGACTGGCGCAGCGAGGCCCGCGCACGAACCTCGGCCGTCTCGGGCCACAGCGTCCCCGCGATGTACCCGCGTGGTCGTGATCCCTGCAGGGCCAGCAGCGCCACCAGCAGCCGCTCGCGGCGGAGCAGGGAGACCGGCACGCCGTCGTGCAGGACGGCGGCGTCGCCGAGCAAGTTGAGCCGGTAACCGTCGGCCACCGAGGTGGCGACGACGGGCATGGTTGTCGTCATGCCTGGTACCCCGAGTCGTTCCTTGCATTTCCCCCGGCACGCCGGCGCGCAAACGGGGGCTCGAACGGACAAGAGGGACACGGCGGCTGTTCGTGACAGGGCCGAGCGGATCTCACCCTTCTCACCCGTTCGTCCGACCGCTTCACGGTAGGACCCCGACGCGCACCACGCGATTGCCGAGTCACGCTCGGATCACGCTCGGATCACGGAGCGATGACGTCGCCGTCACCCCCGGACGACGCTCGCGTGACGCCTGGCGTCCTACGTTCGCCGGCGTCGAACACCTGGAAGGGGGTGACACACATGAACGAGATCACGCTCACCGAGCTCGCTGGCGAGTCGATGGAGCTCCTTCCCGAGCGGGAGACGCTCTTCTTCAACAACTACTGGACGAAGACGAACGTGGCCTACATCACGGCGTCCAACTCCTCGCTGGCTCTGAACGCGGCGTCGCTGTTCGCTTCGGCCAACAGCGCAGCGGTCCAGACCATCGTCGTCGGCCAGGGCTGACACCCGAACGCCCGGTGCCGTCGCCCCGTGTGCATCACACGGCACGTCGGGAGCCTCCTTACCCCGAGGGCACGCATGCCGTGCCCGCGGAGCGGCGGCATCGGGTCACGCAGAGGAAGTGAGTCGGAATGCACGACCTCATCAGCACGCACGAGCTGGCGGAACAGTCCGTCGAGCTCCTGCCCCCGCGCGAGACGCTGTTGTTCGCGCGCCGTTTCACACCGGTCGTGATCAACGTCAGTCCCGTGGTCGCGGTCAACCTGGCTCTCGCCCTGAACGCCGCGACGATCGGGTCGTCGGCGACCGCGAACGCCTTGCAGGGCCTGAACCTCAACATCGGGTAGCCACCCGACCACCGCCCCGCCGTCGTCGGGCCGCATCACCGGCGGCGACGGGACGGTCCGGGAGCCGGAACGATGAGTCTCACCATCGGGGTAGCACACGAGTCGGAGCACCGCTGGGCGCGGCCGGCAGGAACGGCCCTCCTCGGCGCCGTCGCCGGGTCGGGCCTCAAGTCGCCCGCCTACCTGGTACGCCGCCCGGACGGGCAGGTCGTCCAGGTCTCCGAGCTCGTCCACACCGTCCTCGCACGGCTCGACCCGCGGCGCACGCCCGCGCAGGTCGCCGAGGCGGTGAGCGCGTCCTACGGACGCACGCTCACCGTCGAGGGCCTGGACATGCTCGTCTCCTCCAAGCTCCGCCCCGCCGGTCTCGCCGACGACGCCGCGCAGCCGCCCGACGACGGCGCCGCAGCCGGGCCCGACGGCGTCCGGCGGCGGGCCGCGGCGCACGACGGCGAGCCCTCACGGTCACGCGCCACCCGCAGGTCCGGCGCGACCCCCGCCCCGCCCAAGGCCAACCCGCTGCTGGCCCTCACGCTGCGCGGCACGCTCATCCCCGCGCCCGTCGTCCGGCGCATCAGCCGGATCCTCGCGCCGACCTTCCGGCCCGTCGTCGTCGTGCTCGTGCTGACCGCGTGGGTCGCCGTCGACGCGGTCATCATCGCCAACGCCCAGGTCATCGACGCCCTGGCCGCCGTCCTCGCCACGCCGACGACCCTCATCGGCGTCTTCTTCCTCATGACCGCTGCCGCGCTCGTCCACGAGCTCGGCCACGCCACGGCCTGCACCTACGGCGGAGCCGTGCCCGGACGCGTCGGCGTCGGCATCTACATCATCGCGCCCGCCTTCTTCACGAACGTCACCGACTCCTACCGGCTCGACCGGCGCGGACGCCTGCGCACCGATCTCGGCGGGCTGTACTACACGGTCTGGTGCCTGCTCGCGATCGGCGTCGCACAGCTGTGGACCCAGAGCCCGGTGCTGCTCATCGTGCTCGTGCTCATGCACGTCGAGGCCGTCGAACAGCTCCTGCCCGCCGTGCGCCTCGACGGGTACTTCGTGCTCACCGACCTCGCCGGCGTGCCCGACCTGTTCGCCCGCATCGGGCCCGTCCTGCGGAGCATCGTCCCCGGCCGCGCCCCGGACCCGCGCGTCGCGGACATGCGGCCCGGCGCACGCCGCGCCGTCACCACCTGGGTGCTGCTCGTCGTACCCCTGCTCGTCGCCGGGCTCGTCTGGCTCGTCGTCAACCTGCCCAGTCTCGTCACCACGATGGTCGTCGCCATCGTGCACCAGTGGACGCTGCTGCTCGCCGCGTGGTCCGTGCCGGACGTCGCGGGCGTGCTCATCGGGATCGTCTCGCTCGCCCTGCTCGTCGTGCCCGTCGCGGGGCTCGCGGTGCTGACGGTCCGCTCGCTGCTGTCGGTCGCGCTGCTGGTGCGCCGGCGGATCACGACCCATCGATCCAGGAGGCAGATCATGGACACGATCACCACCCCCGGGGAGCCCGCCGCACCTGCGGTGACCCCCACGGACATCCCGGGCCAGACCCCCGACCGCGCCCCCGCGCTGGACGTCCCCGTGCTGGCGGCGCCTCTTCTGGCGTCGCCCGTGCTCGCGGTGCCTGTGCGTGGTGCGCACGGGCGACCCGCACCGGCGCCCGAGCCGGCGCCCGCGGCGAACGGGGAGCCCGAGGGCACCGACACGACCCGGCTCAGCGGCCTCACCGCGGCCGAGCTCACCGACGAGACCGTCCTCGGCGTGCCCCGCAAGCTCGCCGCGACCGGCTGGCGCAAGGCGCTGCGCACAGGCACCCGCGGTGCCGTGGCCCTCGGGCCGAGCCGGGCGGAGGTCCGGCGCGAGACGCTCTACGACCGGGTCCGGGCACCTATCGACGGCACGCGCCGCGTCGTCGTGATGAGCCGCAAGGGCGGTGTCGGCAAGACGTCCGTCACCGTCGGGCTCGGAGCGACGTTCGCCACCATGCGCGGCGACCGCGTCGTCGCCGTCGACGCCAACCCGGACGCCGGCAACCTCGCCAACCGCATCGCGGGCGACTGCGACCGCACCATCACCGACCTGATCTCCGACGCCGACGCGATCGACTCGTTCGCCACGATGCGCCGCTACACCTCGCAGTGCCCGCAGTCCCGGCTCGAGGTGCTGGCGTCCAACGACGACGCCCGCATCACCCAGGCGCTCGACCGGGCCGCGTACCGCCGCGTCGTCGGCGTGCTCGACCACTTCTACAACCTCGTGCTGCTCGACACCGGCACCGGCATCCTCGACAGCGCCAACCAGGGGCTCCTCGCCGAGGCGGACGAGCTCGTCCTCGTGCTGCGTCCCGCGCTCGACGGCGCCCGCGCCGGGGCCCAGACCCTCGACTGGCTCGAGGAGCACGGCTACTCGGACCTCGTCCGCACCGCCGTCGTCGTCCTCAACGGGGTGACGGACCCCTCCGACCCGGCCGTGCGGGTGATCCGCGACCACTTCGCGCAGCGGTGCGCCCAGGTGACGGTCGTGCCCTGGGACAAGACGCTGCAGGCGGGCGGCCACACCACGCTCGAGGATCTGGCACCGCGGACGCGCGAAGCCTTCATGGAGGTCGCCGCAGCCCTCGCCGACTCGTTCCACCGGGCGGGACGGACGACCCGCTGACCGTCGGGCGCACCCACCGGGTGGCGGACCGCGCCACCTGGGGGGAGCCTGGGACGGCACCGCTTCTCGCATCATCCGGCACCGAGGCCTGGAGGACAGACCGGTGAACCTCTCCCGAATCCCTGCCGCGCGCCTGGCGGCCGCCCTGCTCGCCGGCGCCATGGTCGTCGGCGGCGCGGTCTCGAGCCGCTCGCACTGGAACGGCAGCCCGACCGACGTCGACCTCTCGACGGCCGCCCACGCCGACGTCGGCCGGACGACCGTGGAGGACTCCCGGGCGCGCACCGTGACCGTCTCGCGCGACGGCCACGCACGCGCCACCGCGACGTCGTCGACCGTGTGCGACGGGTGCACGGGGCGGGCCGCGACGGTCCAGGTCGCCTACGTGCCGCGCGGCGGCATCACGGCGGACAACGTGGCCGCAGCGTGGGCGAGCGGCGGCGACGGCACCGCGACGGCGGTGTCCGTCCAGATCGTCGTGCAGCGTCCGCGCACCGACGTCGTCGCGACGAACAGGGCGCTCGCGGTCAACGCGGACTGCGTGGGCTGCTCCACCGACTCGGTCGCGGTGCAGGTCGTGGTGCTGAGCCGGCTGGACCGCAAGGTCTCGAAGCAGGTCCAGGCGATGCTGCAGAGCCTGGCGGACACCCTCGGCACCCCGATGCCGGGTGGCCCGCGCCTGCGTGAGCACGGGCATCACCACCGGACGCGGCACGCGGCGTACACGGTCGAGCCGGGCGCGGTGACGGCCACGATGACGGCGCTGGCCGCGCCCGCCGCCTCGGCCGACTCGCCCGAGCAGCAGGCCCTCGACGCGCTGGTGGCCCAGCTCCAGAAGGAGTTCGGCAAGGACGCCGTCGTGGTGGACGTCGACGTCGCCCAGGGCTGATCAGGGCGGACGGGCGCACGCCGTCGAGATCCGCCCGTTGGCTCGCAACGGGCGGGGAAACGAGTCAATGAACGGATCTCGCCGGGGCCGCGGGTTTCCCGGGCCGCGGGGTTGGCGCGTCTGCGCGCCCGCCGTGGCCTGTGGATGGCGGCGCATGCCGGTCGCCGCGGTGCGGTGGGGTTCACTGATGAGCCCGCGTCGGAAGCCCTTGCCCGTGTCGTTGCTCGAGGTTGCGCGCTGGCAAGGAGGTCTCGTGTCCGTCGCCCAGTGCCTCGAGGCGGGGGTGCTGCGCGCGCGGGTCGGCCGACTGGCGGACGCCGGGGTGCTCATCCGCGTGGCGCGCGGCGTGTACGACGTCGCGGAGCCCGAGCTGGCACGCGCGCCGGGGACGCCGCTCGGACGGTTCGACCGGGCGCGACGGCGGGCGGCCGTCTTCGGGCCGCTGTACCTCGGGCCCGGTGCCGTCGTCACCGGGGTGTGCGCGCTGGTGCTGCTGGGCGTGCGCGGGGCGCCGCAGCGCATCCGGCCCGAGGTCGCGCTCGCGCACGGCGGAGGCCCGGGCACGTCGGTCGGGGTGCGCGTTCGCCGGGTGAAGGTGTCGGCGGTGCGGCGCGTGAACGGCTTCGACGTCGTCGTGCCGGAGCTGGCGCTCGCGCAGACCATCGGGGAGGTCGACCGGATGACGGCGGTCGCGATGCTCGACTCGGCCCGCAACCAGCGGGTGCTCACGGAGGCGGCGTTCGCCCGGGCGCGCGAGATGGCGCGCGGTCGCCGGGGCGTCGCCCGGACGTGGTCCTGGTGGGACCTCAGCGACCGGCGTTCCGAGTCGCCCGCCGAGACACATGCGCGCCTGACGTGCGCTGACGCGGGGTACCCGCCGGACGTGGTCCAGCTCACCATCCGGGACGCGTCGGGCGCGTTCCTCGCGCGCGCCGACCAGGCGTGGCGGCTCCCGGACGGTCGTTGGCTGCTCGGCGAGATCGACGGCGTCGAGTTCCATGCCGGGCGTCGCGACGTCGGCTCGGACCTTCGCCGCCAGAACAAGATCGTGACCGACCGGACCATCCTGCGTCGTTGGACGGGACGCGAGGCACGCGACGGCACGGTGGCCCGCGAGGCAGCCGCGATCCTCCGCTCCGTGGGCTGGCGCCGCCCCGCGTCCCCGCCGCCCATGGACACGCTGGTCCTGCCGACATCCGTCGGGTGACTCGCGCAGCGGCCGGTAGCGAGTCGACGCGCGGATCTCAACCGTGGGTTGCCCGAACCTGGGTCATTCGGGAGACGACGACGCCCCCGCCGAGGGGCGGGGGCGTCGTCGTCGGGCGTCAGCCCTTTACGGCTCCGGCGAGGCCGTTGACGATGTATTTCTGCATCGTGAG
>CBINDH010000022.1:0-16768 GCA_966249365.1 uncultured Xylanimonas sp.
CCGAGTCACCGGCCCCGGCGGCCGAGGCGCCCGCCACCCCGCCGCGTCGCTCGCGGCGCGCCTCGCGCCCCGTCGCCACGCCGACGACGGCGACGCCGACGACGACGCCGGCCGCCCCCGCCGAGCCCGCCGCCGCCTCGGCCGAGCTCAGCCTCGACGACATCGTCCTCCCGGACCGCGACGCGGACGCCGCCGGCGCCGAGGCGCCGCCCACGCAGGTGCGCGCGGGTCGCTCGGCGCGGACCGGTACCCGCCGGGCCGTCCGCTCCCTGGCCGACATCGAGCTGCCCAACGGTCCCGTCGCGCCCGCCCAGGACGAGGCCGCGGAGGCCGCCCCGGCGCCCGCCCGCGCGCGCCGCGCGAAGGCGTCGACCGAGGACGCTCCCGCCGTGAAGGCTCCCGCCAAGACCGGCGAGGCGAAGGCCGCCCCGAAGAAGGCCGCCGCGAAGGGCAAGGCCGCCAAGGCGTCCGCCGTGGCCGCCGAGGCACACACGACCGAGGCCGAGACGCAGCCGGCGGTCGAGGAGACCGCCGCGCCGGCCCGCTCCACGCGCACCCGCCGGTCTCGTGCCGCGCAGGCCGCACCCGCCGAGGCCCCCGAGCCCCAGCGGGCGGCCGAGTCGCCGACCGCCGAGCCGAAGGCTGTCGAGGCGCCCGCCGAGACGGCGTCCACGGCGTCGCGCGCACCCGGCTCCTCGACGCCGCGCCTGGCCACCACCGCCATGCTCTTCCAGGCGCCGGACCTCACGGCCGCTCGCCGCCCCCGACGCGCGCAGGCCCCCGCCGGCCCGCCGTCGGTCAAGCCCGCGGCCGAGGCGACCGAGCAGGCGCCCGAGGCGACCGAGGCCGTCGAGCCGACCGAGCGCACCGAACGCACCGAACGCACCGAGAAGAAGCCCCGCATCGTCCTGGACCTCCCCGAGCCCGTCCAGCCGGCGGTGCCCGCCGAGGCCGTCGAGCCCGCCGAGCCGGTCGAGCTGACCGGTGAGGAGGCCGCCGCGGCCGAGGAGGTCGCCGCGATCGAGGCCGAGCTCGTCGCCGACGGCATCGAGCTCGTGGACCTCGGCCCCGAGGACCTGGTCGAGGACGACGAGGACGTCGAGCTCGAGTCGGCCGAGGACCGCCCACGCCGTCGTCGCCGCCGGGGTGGCCGTGGCCGGCGGACCGGCCGCCGCCCCGAGGGCGAGGAGTCCGAGGACGACGAGGAGGGCGAGGAGCCTGCCGAGCCGGCCGACGAGGACGCCGAGGCGGGCGAGACCGTCGAGGACGAGACCGAGGACGCCGAGCCGGGCGAGGAGGCGCGGGGCACCAGCCGTCGCCGTCGTCGTCGCCGCGGCTCGCGCGCCGAGCGCGCCGAGACCCAGCGCAGCCGCTCCGACGAGGTGACGGCGCTCAAGGGCTCCACGCGCCTGGAGGCCAAGCGCCAGCGTCGTCGCGAGGGCCGTGACGCCGGCCGCCGCCGCCAGATCATCACCGAGGCCGAGTTCCTCGCGCGCCGCGAGTCCGTGACCCGCTCGATGGTCGTGCGCGAGCGCAACGGCCGCACGCAGATCGCCGTGCTCGAGGACGGCGTGCTCGTCGAGCACTACGTCTCGCAGCAGTCGCAGACCTCGATGGTCGGCAACGTGTACCTGGGCCGCGTGCAGAACGTGCTGCCGTCCATGGAGGCCGCGTTCGTCGACGTCGGCAAGGGCCGCAACGCCGTGCTCTACGCCGGTGAGGTCAACTGGGACGCCGCGGGCCTCGACGGCGGCCAGCCGCGCCGCATCGAGCAGGCGCTCAAGTCGGGCGACTCGGTGCTGGTGCAGGTCACCAAGGACCCGATCGGGCACAAGGGCGCCCGCCTGACCTCGCAGGTCACGCTCGCGGGCCGCTACCTCGTGCTCGTCCCCGGCGGCGGCATGACCGGCATCAGCCGCAAGCTGCCCGACGTCGAGCGCAACCGCCTC
This sequence comes from uncultured Xylanimonas sp., assembly GCA_966249365.1. Classification (GTDB taxonomy): domain Bacteria; phylum Actinomycetota; class Actinomycetes; order Actinomycetales; family Cellulomonadaceae; genus Xylanimonas. Next base: position 1,950 of record CBINDH010000022.1, read on the forward strand.
AAGAAGATCCTGCGCGAGATCGTGCCCGACGGTGCCGGTGTCATCGTGCGCACCGCCGCGGAGGGCGCCTCGGAGGAGGAGCTCCGGGCCGACGTCGAGCGGCTGCAGAACCAGTGGAACGCCATCACCGCCAAGGCGGAGAAGTCCAGCACCACGGCGCCGGCGCTGCTGCAGGGCGAGCCCGACCTGGCCATCCGCGTCGTGCGTGACATCTTCAACGACGACTTCTCGTCGCTCATCGTGCAGGGTGAGGGGGCGTGGCAGGAGGTCTCGACGTACGTCGAGGAGCTCGCGCCCGACCTGCGCGAGCGCGTGACGAAGTGGGTCGAGCCGACCGACGTCTTCACGGTGCACCGCGTGGACGAGCAGCTCGCCAAGGGCATGGACCGCAAGGTCTGGCTGCCCTCGGGCGGGTCGCTCGTGATCGACCGCACCGAGGCCATGACCGTCATCGACGTCAACACCGGCAAGTTCACCGGGGCGGGCGGCACCCTCGAGGAGACGGTGACGCGCAACAACCTGGAGGCCGCGGAGGAGATCGTCCGCCAGCTCCGCCTCCGCGACATCGGCGGCATCATCGTCATCGACTTCATCGACATGGTGCTCGAGTCGAACCGCGACCTGGTGCTGCGCCGCCTCGTCGAGTGCCTGGGCCGTGACCGGACCAAGCACCAGGTCGCGGAAGTGACCTCGCTCGGCCTGGTCCAGATGACGCGCAAGCGCGTCGGCCAGGGTCTGGTCGAGGCGTTCAGCGAGACGTGCGAGCACTGCAAGGGCCGCGGGTTCATCGTGCACAGCGAGCCCATCGAGAAGGGCGGTTCGGCGCACGTGCACGCCGAGGCGTCCGACGGCGGAGCGCCCGCAGGCGAGTCGAAGCGGTCGCGCCGCAAGCGCGCGACGGCGAAGGCCGCCGAGACGGCCGCGCTGCCCGAGGTGCCGAAGCTGCCCGACGACAAGTCGGAGGCCCGCGAGGCCGTCAAGGCGACGCTCGCCACCATCGCCGCGGCCGCCGCGCACGCGCACGACCACAAGGACGACGCCGCGCCGGCCGACTCCGCCGCCTCGCCCGACGCGGCCCCGGTCGACACGACTCCGGACGAGCCGGCCGTTGCCGAGCCCGCTCCGGCGGAGCCGGTGACCGAGCCCGAGCCGGTTGTCGAGCCCGTGCCGGCCGAGCCCGAGCCGACGGAGCCCGCCGAGCCCGCACCGGCCGGCGACTGACCGCCGCCCACGCGCCGGGGCGGCCCCTGACCTCCGGGTCGGGGGCCGCCCCGCGGCGGGTGCGTACGTGGAAGGCTGTGCCCATGAACGGTGGGGGCCGCATCGAGGTCGTCGCAGGGCCGATGTTCGCCGGCAAGTCGGAGGAGCTCGTGCGCCGCGTGCGCCGGGCACAGCTCGCGGGGCGCGGCGTCGTCGTCGTCAACCACGCGCTCGACGTGCGCGCCGGGGGCGGCAAGGTCGCGTCGCACTCGGGCCTGGAGATCCCGTCGGCCACGGCGGCGGACGCCGCCGAGATCCCGCGCCTCGTCGAGCCCGGCACCGAGCTCGTGGCGATCGACGAGGCCCAGTTCTTCGGCCCCGGCCTCGTGGACGTCGTCCTGCGCCTCGCGGACGACGGGATCGTCGTCGTCGTCGCGGGACTGTGCGTCACCTTCGACGGGCGGGCGTTCGAACCGCTGCCGGCGCTCATGGCGATCGCGGAGAGCGTCTCGAAGCTGACGGCGGTGTGCACCGTGTGCGGCCGGGACGCGGCGTACCACGTGCGCCTGACGCCGGGGGCCGCGGACGCCCAGGACGCCGTCGCCGCGCACGTGGGCGGCCAGGAGACGTACCAGGCACGCTGCCGGGTGCACCGGGCCTGAGCCCGGGCGCCGCTCAGTCCTCGACCAGCGGGACGAACGTGTAGGTCCCGTGCTCGGAGACGTGCACCGTCCCGTCGTCGTCGCGCTCGACGAGCAGCATCACGTGGCGGACCGGCACGACCATCCGTCCGCCGACGGCGACCTGGTCGACGAGCGGCTGGGGGAGCGCGTCTGCCGCGGCGGAGACCAGGACGCGGTCCCAGCCGCCGTCGCGCGGCCAGCCGAGCACGCCGGGGCGGGAGCGCACGAGGCGCGCCCAGGGCATCGCCGCGCGCGTCACGTTCGCGGCGCCCCAGGCGGCGAGGTCCGGGCGCCGCTCGACGCCGAGCACCTCGCCGTCGGGGCCGACGAGATGGGCGAGCAGCGCCGTCGTCCACCCCGAGCCGGCGCCGACGTCGAGCACGTGCGCGCCGCGCGGCACGGCCAGCAGGCGCAGCATGTTGGCGACCGTCGAGGGCTGCGAGGAGGTCTGGCCGTGGCCGATCTCCAGCGGCCGGTCCGCCGACGCGAAGGGGCGCTGGCTGCGCGGCAGGAACGCCCGCCGGGGGACGGCCCGGAAGGCGGCGTCGACGGCGTCGGCCCGCATGGACCCATCGTCCGTCCCGCCGGCGCGGCGCGCGCCTCGTGCGTCCCCCGGTGGCGGGTGGGAGCGGGCCGGGCGATGCTCGAACGGTCAAGACCCAATCAGCGAGGATCGGGGGACCCGATGGCCGGCACGGTGGCACGCATCACGGAGATCAGCGCACGTTCCGACGTCAGCTTCGAGGACGCGATCAAGGTCGGCATCGACCGCGCGACGGCGACGCTGCGCAACGTCCAGGGCGCGTGGGTCAAGGAGCAGAAGGTCGACCTGACCGACGGGAAGATCACGCACTGGCAGGTCGTGCTGGAGGTCACGTTCATCCTGGAGTGACGTTCGGCGGCACCGCAGACCGTCGTGTAGACTCTTGCGTCGGCACGCCCATCGGCGTGCCTGTCACGTGTGCCCACGGACGCACCGCACTCGCCTGCCGAGGCGGGCCGAGTTGCAGACCAAGCCGGTGTACTACGCCGTGCGGCATGCCCAGACCAGGAGATATGCACCATGGTGTACGCGATCGTCAAGGCCGGTGGCCGTCAGGAGAAGGTGTCCGTCGGCGACATCGTCGTGATGAACAGCATCGACGCGAAGGCCGGCGACACCGTCGAGCTGCCCGCTCTGCTGCTCGTCGACGGGGAGAAGGTGACCACCGACGCCAAGAAGCTGGCGAAGGTCAAGGTCACGGCTGAGGTCGTTCGGGACGAGAAGGGCCCGAAGATCGTCATCCTCAAGTACAAGAACAAGACCGGCTACCGCAAGCGTCAGGGTCACCGTCAGTCGCTGACCCGCGTCAAGGTCACCGGCATCAAGTGACTTCCGCGGGCCTGAGGCCCGTGTGGACTTCCCCCGTACTTCCTGAAAGCAGGCACCAGCAATGGCACACAAGAAGGGCGCGAGCTCCTCGCGCAACGGTCGTGACTCGAACGCTCAGCGCCTCGGCGTCAAGCGCTTCGGTGGCCAGGTCGTCAAGGCCGGCGAGATCATCGTCCGCCAGCGCGGCACCCACTTCCACCCCGGCGAGAACGTCGGCCGCGGCGGCGACGACACGCTGTTCGCGCTGACCGCCGGTGCGGTCCAGTTCGCGACGCGTCGCGGCCGCAAGGTCGTCAACATCGAGACGACCGAGGTCTGAGTCGTAGCGCAGCGAGCGACGGACTCGTCCGTCATCGCTGATCGTCTTCCGCAGAGGGGCGTGCCGCGTGCGGCGCGCCCCTCTCGCCTTGCCTGAGAGGATCTACCCATGGCCAGCTTCGTCGACAGGGTCGTGCTCCACGCCGCCGGCGGGGACGGCGGCCACGGCGTCGCCTCCATCCGCCGCGAGAAGTTCAAGCCGCTCGCCGGGCCGGACGGCGGCAACGGTGGTGACGGTGGCTCCGTCAAGCTCGTCGTCGACCCGCAGACGACGACGCTGCTGACGTACCACCACTCGCCGCACCGCCGCGCCACGAGCGGGACGCAGGGCATGGGCGACGACCGCGACGGCGCCAACGGCGAGGACCTGGTCCTCTCCGTGCCCGACGGCACCGTGGTCAAGGACCTCGACGGCAACGTGCTGGCCGACCTGGTCGGCGCAGGCGCCGAGTACGTGGTCGCCGCGGGCGGCAAGGGCGGTCTCGGCAACCGTGCCCTCGCGTCGCCCAAGCGCAAGGCCCCGGGCTTCGCGCTGCTGGGCGAGCCGGGCGAGGAGGCCGACGTCGTCCTCGAGCTCAAGACCATCGCGGACGTCGCGCTGGTGGGCTTCCCGAGCGCGGGCAAGTCGTCGCTCATCGCGGCGATCTCGGCCGCTCGCCCCAAGATCGCGGACTACCCGTTCACGACCCTGGTGCCCAACCTCGGCGTCGTCCAGGCGGGGGACACCCGCTACACCGTCGCCGACGTGCCTGGCCTGATCCCGGGCGCCAGCGAGGGCAAGGGGCTGGGCCTGGAGTTCCTGCGCCACATCGAGCGCACCGCCGTCATCGTGCACGTGCTCGACTGCGCGACGCTCGAGCCGGGTCGTGACCCCCTCAGCGACCTCGACACGATCGAGGCCGAGCTGGCCGCGTACGCGGGGGACCTCGAGATCGAGGGCGGTCGCGTGCCGCTGACCGAGCGCCCGCGCCTCGTGGTGCTCAACAAGATCGACGTGCCCGAGGCGCGCGAGCTGGCGGACTTCGTCAAGCCCGAGCTCGAGGCGCGCGGCCTGCAGGTCTTCGAGATCTCGACGGCGTCGCACGAGGGCCTGCGCCCGCTCACCTTCGCGCTCGGCGCCATCGTGGCCGAGGCGCGCGCTGCCGCCCCGGCGCCCGAGCCCGCGCGCATCGTCCTGCGCCCCAAGGCCGTCGACGACGCCGGGTTCACCGTGACGAAGAAGCAGGACTCCGACGGCGTCTTCTTCGAGGTGCGCGGCGCGAAGCCCGAGCGCTGGGTGCGACAGACGGACTTCAACAACGACGAGGCGGTCGGCTTCCTCGCGGACCGGCTCGCCAAGCTCGGCGTCGAGGAGCGGCTGTTCAAGGCCGGCGCGGTCGCGGGTGACGAGGTGCGCATCGGTGACCCGCGCAACGCCGTCGTCTTCGACTGGGAGCCGACGCTCATGACCGGACCCGAGCTGCTGGGCGCGCGTGGCACCGACCTGCGCCTGGACGAGTCGAAGCGCAAGACGCGCGCCGAGAAGCGCCAGGAGTTCACCGAGCGGATGGACGCCAAGACGGAGGCTCGCCGCGAGCTGTGGACCGAACGTCAGGCGGGCCACTGGACGGATCCCGACTCCGAGTAGTCCCACGATTCGGGAAAGTAACGATCTGACTCTTCGTCTCGTTCGTCTGGTGATATGGGTCACACCTCCCTAGACTCCGGGCAGCCCCGTCGATGGCGGGGCGAGCCACGAGTCTGGGAGGTTTCAGTGCGAAGAGTTCCAGCGGTTATCGCGGGCTTGGCACTCGTAGGTACGTGCCTTGCCGTCGCGCCCGCACAGGCGGCGCCGACGTCCGGAGGCCCAGAGCCGGAGATCATCGAGTCCGACGCCCTGCCCAACCCGCTCGCCGACAAGCAGGCGGCGCTGCGTGAGCAGGCCATCCAGGCCGTCCTGTCGGGCGAGGCCAAGGTGCAGACCATCAACGGCTCCAAGGTCGTCGACATGGGCAGCGCCGACAACGCCAAGGGCAAGGGCAAGGGCCGCGACAAGGGAGGCAAGGACTCCTACCAGTCGAAGTACGTCGAGGTCGCCCGTGAAGGCGTCGACCGCATCTTCGTCGTCCTGGTCGAGTTCGGCGACCAGGCACCGGCGTTCGCCCTTGACCCGAACGCGCAGCGCCACACCGGCCCGCTGCACAACGAGATCCCCGAGCCGGACCGGTCGAAGGACAACTCGACGGTCTGGACCGCCGACTACTCGCAGTCGTACTTCCACGACCTGTACTTCGGCTCGGACGACGAGTCGCTGGCCAACTACATGGACGCCCAGTCCTCCGGCCGGTACACCGTCGAGGGCACCGTGACCGACTGGGTCAAGGTCCCGTACACGCAGGGCCGGTACGGCACCGCCCGCTGCGGCAGCAACGTCTGCAGCGACGTCAAGTACCTGATCCGTGACGCCACGAAGGCGTGGGTCAACGATCAGCTCGCCGCCGGTCTGACGATGGACGAGATCAAGGCCGAGCTCGCCACGTTCGACGTCCAGGACCGCTACGACCTCGACGGCGACGGCGACTTCAACGAGCCCGACGGCTGGATCGACCACTTCCAGATCGTCCACGCCGGCGGCGACGAGGCCGACGGCGACCCGATCTACGCCTCCGACGCGATCTGGAGCCACCGCTGGTACTCCAACCTCGCGTACGGCCCGTCCTGCTTCGACGGCCGCGCCTGCAACACCGGCTCGCCCATCGGCGGCACGATCAACCCGGACGGCACCGTCAACGAGACGGAGGACTACACCGGGTTCTACGTCGGCGACTACACGATGCAGCCGGAGAACGGCGGCCGCTCGGTCTTCTACCACGAGTACGTCCACGACCTCGGTCTGCCGGACGACTACAACTCGATCATGGGCGGGGACAACAACAACGAGCACTGGACGCTCATGGCGCAGAGCCGCCTCGGCGCCGCGACCGACGGCGGCATCGGCGAGCGCGGCGGCGACCTCGGTGCGTGGAACAAGCTCCAGCTCGGCTGGCTGAACTACGACTACGTGACCGCCGGTCAGAAGAAGACCGTCAACCTCGGCCCGGCCGAGTACAACAGCAAGGACCCGCAGGCTCTCATCGTCGGGCTGCCCGAGAAGTCGGTGCAGCACGACATGGCGCCGCCGTACGCGGGCAACGGCCAGTACTACTCGGGCCACAAGGACAACAGCATCCTGTCGCTGCAGCGCTCGGTGGCCGTGCCCACGAGCAACGCCGTGCTCTCGTTCTTCACGAAGTACGACATCGAGACGGGCTACGACTACGTCCAGATCCTGGCGAACGGCGCCCAGGTGGCGTACTGGGACGGCACGCAGGCGACGTGGGCCCAGCGCAGCGTCGACCTGTCGGCCTACGCCGGGCAGACGATCGAGCTGACGTTCGCGTACGTGACCGACCCCGCGGTCTCGGGCAACAGCGCGAGCGTGCCCGACGGCGTCCTCCTCGACGAGATCACGCTCGGCGGCACCGTCATCGGTGACGCGGAGAACGGTCTCGGCGAGTGGACGACCAACGGCTGGGTCGTGGCGGGCGAGCAGTACACGACCTACCACCCCGGCTACTACATCGCCGCGAACCGCACCTACGTGAGCTACGACAAGTACCTCAAGACCGGTCCGTACTTCTTCGGGTACGGCTCGGACGCGCCGGACAAGGTCGACCACTACGCGTACCAGCAGGGTCTGCTGATCTCGTACTGGGACACGTCGCAGGCGAACAACGACACGATGCTCCACCCGGGTACCGGGCGGAACCTGTACATCGACGCGCACCCGGAGCCGTTCGCGCAGACCTCCACGGGTCAGCTCTGGCGCTCCCGCGTGCAGGTGTACGACGCACCGTTCGGCCTGGCCAAGACCGACCAGGTCACCCTCCACGTCAACGGCGTGCCGAACACGTTCGGCGGCCTGGCGGGCAACCCGGTCTTCCGTGACACCGACAAGTACTTCTACGAGGAGCTGCCGAACCACGGCGTCAAGCTCCCCGGCCACGGTGTCCAGATCGAGGTCAAGAACCAGAACGGCACGAAGATGACCGTCAAGGTCAGCTGACCGTCGTCACGACGCGCGGCGCCCGGGGTTTGACCGAACCTCGGGCGCCGCGCCCGTGTGTCCGGGCTCGTCGGCGATGATGGGCCCGTGACCCCCCGTTCCACGGTGACCGCTCTCGACCCGGCCGCGATCCGGTCGGCCCTGCCCGCCGCCCACCGGGTCGTCGTCAAGATCGGCTCGTCCTCCCTGACGGGCCCGGACGGCCACCTCGACGTCGCCGCGCTGCGCGCCCTGGTCGAGGTCCTGGCCGAGCGGCACGCCGCCGGCACTCAGGTGGTGCTCGTGACCTCCGGTGCCGTCGCGGCGGGCATCGGCCCGCTCGGACTCACCGCCCGGCCCAAGGACCTCGCGACGATGCAGGCTGCCGCCTCCGTCGGCCAGGGCCTGCTCGTGGCGCGTTACGCCGAGGCCTTCTCCCATCACGGGATCCGCGTCGGCCAGGTGCTGCTGACCGCGGAGGACACCGTCCGGCGCCTGCGGTACCGCAACGCGCAGCGCTCGCTGTCCCGCCTGCTCGCGCTCGGCGTCGTCCCCGTCGTCAACGAGAACGACGCCGTCACCACCGACGAGCTCAAGTTCGGCGACAACGACCGCCTCGCCGCGCTCGTCTCGCACCTCGTGCGCGCCGACGCGCTCGTCCTGCTCACCGACGTCGACGGTCTGCACGACCGCAACCCGTCCAAGCCCGGCGCGCAGCGCATCGCGTTCGTCGGGGACCTCGCGGAGGTCGCGGACGTCCCCGTCACCAGCCGGGGGAGCGCCGTCGGCACCGGTGGCATGGTCACCAAGCTCGAGTCCGTGCGCATCGCGACGGCGTCCGGCATCACCGTGGTGCTCACCGCGGCCCGGAACGCGGCGGCGGCGCTCGCGGGGAGCGACGTCGGCACGCTGTTCGCGGCGACCGGGCGGCGCACGTCGGCGCGGCGGCTGTGGATCGCCCATGCGGCCCGCGTGCGCGGCCGCCTCCCCCTCGACGACGGCGCGGCGCGTGCCGTCCGCGGCGGCCGGGCGTCGCGCTCCTGCCGGCGGGTGTCACGCGCGTCGAGGGCGTCTTCGACGCCGGCGACCCGGTCGAGCTGGTCGCGCCCGACGGCGCGGTCGTCGCGCGCGGTCTGGTCGCCTTCGACTCGGCCGAGCTCCCGACGCTCATCGGGCGGCGGACCTCCGAGCTGCGCCAGATGCTCGGCGAGGGCTACGACCGCGAGGTGGTCCACCGCGACGACCTGGTGCTCGACCGCCGCTGACCCCTCGGCTACTCCTCGAGGCGCCGGCCCTTGAGCTCGGTCAGCATCGCCGAGCCCGCCATCGCCAGGACGAACGCGCCCGCGAACACGGCGAACACCCCGTCCGTGCCGATCCGCTCGTGCAGGGGCAGCGTCACGAGGGGGGCGAGGATCGAGGCGATGCGCCCGAAGGCCGTCGCGCTGCCCGCCCCGGTGGCCCGCACCGACGTCGGGTAGCTCTCCGGGGTGACGGCGTACAGCGCACCCCACGCGCCGAGGTTGAAGAAGGACAGCGCGATGCCCGCGACGAGGATCGCCGGCACCGACCCCGCCTGACCGAACCCGAACGCCGCGACCGCGGACCCGGCGAGGAACGACACCAGCACGGCCCGGCGCCCCCACACCTCGATCAGCCAGGCGGCGACCGCGTACCCCGGGAGCTGCGCGAGCGTGATCACGAGCGTGTACCCGAACGAGCGCACCATCGAGAACCCGTCCGCGACCAGCAGCGTCGGAATCCAGGTGAAGGCCCCGTAGTAGGCGAAGTTCACCCCGAACCAGGTCAGCCAGAGCGCCACGGTCCGACGGCGCAGCGTGCCCGCGAACAGCGCACGCACGCGCACCTTGGGGGCGTCCGCCGCCGGGGCCGCCGTGGCGCCCTGGAGCGGCGCCGCGACACCCGCGGACTCCTCGAAGACGCGCACGGCAGCCTCGGCCTCGTCGTGCCGTCCGCGGCGCTCGAGGAAGCGCACCGACTCGGGCAGGCGCGCCCGCACGTACAGCGCGTACGCGGCCGGCACGAGCCCGATGGCGAACGCCCAGCGCCACCCGTCGTCCGACGCAGGGACGAGCAGCAGGCCGACGACGGCCGCGGCGATCCACCCCACGGCCCAGAACGACTCGAGGATCACGACGATGCGGCCGCGGATCCGGGCGGGCGCGTACTCGCTGACGAGCGTGGAGGCGACCGGCAGCTCGGCGCCGAGCCCGAGGCCGACGACGAAGCGCAGCAGGATCAGCACCACGAGACCGCCCGCGAGCGCCGAGGCCCCCGTGGCGAGCCCGTAGACGAGCAGGGTGAGCGCGAAGACCTGCCGTCGGCCGATGCGGTCGGCGAGGAGCCCGCCGAGGGCGGCCCCGACCGCCATGCCGGCGAACCCGATCGAGCCCAGCAGGGAGCGCTCTCCGGTCGAGAGGGCCCATTGCTCGCCGATGGCGACGAGGACGAACGACATGATCCCGACGTCCATCGCGTCGAGGGCCCACCCGACGCCCGACCCGACCAGCAGCCGCCGGTGCGCGCGCGTGAACGGCAGGCGGTCGAGGCGTTCGGTGCGGGTGAGCGGGCCGGAGGTGCTGACGCCGTCCGGGCGGCCAGGTGCCGAGGTCATGGACGGATTCTGCCTGCTGCGACCGGCGGACAGTAGGCTCAAGCCCATGACCGCCGTCACTGCTGCCTCTACGTCCGACGTCGACGCCGCGGTGCGCGACGTCGCCCGCAACGCGCAGGTCGCCTCGCGCGCGCTCGCCACGGCGTCGCGCGGCACCAAGGACGCGACGTTGCACGCGCTCGCCGACGCCCTGGTCGCCGCGACCGACGAGATCGTCGCGGCCAACGCCGAGGACCTCGACCGCGAGCGCGCCGCCGGCATGTCCGCGGGCCTGCTGGACCGCCTGGCGCTCAGCCCCCAGCGCGTCGCGTCGATCGCGGCCGCGCTGCGTGACGTCGCCGCCCTGCCCGACCCGGTCGGGGAGGTCGTGCGTGGCCAGACGCTGCCCAACGGGCTGCGCGTCCGCCAGATCCGCGTGCCGATGGGCGTCGTCGGGATGATCTACGAGGCGCGTCCGAACGTGACCGTCGACGCGGTGGGCCTCGCCCTGAAGTCCGGTAACGCGGTCATCCTGCGCGGTGGTTCGGCCGCGGCGCGCTCCAACGAGGTGATCGTGCGCGTGCTGCGCGACGCGCTCGTGGCGCGCGGCCTGCCCGCCGACCTCGTGCAGACCGTGGACCCGTGGGGTCGTGCCGGCGGCGTCGCCCTCATGCACGCGCGCGGCCTGGTGGACGTGCTCATCCCGCGCGGTGGCGCGGGTCTGATCCGCACCGTGGTCGAGGAGTCGACCGTGCCCGTCATCGAGACGGGCGTCGGGAACGTGCACGTCTTCGTCGACGCGTCGGCCGACCTCGACAACGCGGTCGACGTCGTCATGAACGCCAAGACGCAGCGCGTCGGGGTGTGCAACGCGGCCGAGACGCTGCTGGTGCACGCGGCCGTCGCCGACGAGTTCCTGCCCCGCGTCCTGACCGCGCTCGCGGGTGCCGGCGTCGTGCTCCACGGCGACGAGCGCACGGCGGCCGCGGCGCCCGACGGCGTCGTCGTGACCCCGGCGACGGACGACGACTGGGCCACCGAGTACCTCGCGCTCGAGCTCGCCGTGCGCGTGGTCGACTCGCTCGACGAGGCGATCGCGCACATCCGCCGGTGGACCTCGGGCCACACCGAGGCGATCCTCACGCGTGACCTGCCGTCCTCGGAGCGGTTCGTCGCCGAGGTCGACGCCGCGGCGGTCATGGTCAACGCGTCGACGCGGTTCACGGACGGCGGCGAGCTCGGCCTCGGGGCCGAGATCGGCATCTCGACGCAGAAGCTGCACGCCCGCGGCCCGATGGGCCTGGCCGAGCTCACCACCTCCAAGTGGGTGGTGCACGGGGACGGCCACGTCCGACCCTGAGGAGGGCGCGCCCGAGGCGCGACCGCCGCGTGAGAGACTTTGCCGACCACGTCACTCGACACCCACCTTTCGGAGGAGCCATGACCCCCGTCGCTGTCGGCCTGCTGGCCTTCGGTGCCCTCGTGTTCGCCCTGCTGGTGACGTACGCGTTCCGCAACGTGGGGAACCGCCACTGAACATGGCCGCAGGACAGAGCCCGGAGCCCGTCCGGCGCCGCCCACGCATCGGCGTGATGGGCGGCACGTTCGACCCCATCCACCACGGCCACCTCGTGGCCGCCTCGGAGGTTGCGGCGAGCTACGAGCTGGACGAGGTCGTGTTCGTGCCGACGGGCAAGCCGTCCTTCAAGCAGGACCGGCACGTCACCGCCGCGGAGCACCGTTACCTCATGACGGTGATCGCGACGGCGTCCAACCCGCGCTTCACGGTCAGCCGCGTCGACATCGACCGTCCGGGGCTCACCTACACCGTGGACACGCTGCGCGACCTGCAGGCAGAGCGGCCTGACGCGGAGCTCTTCTTCATCACGGGCGCGGACGCCGTGGCGCAGATCCTCGCGTGGAAGGACGCCGAGAAGCTCTGGACCATGGCGCACTTCGTCGCGGTGACCCGGCCAGGGCACAATCTGACTATCGACGGGATCCCCGAAGGCGCGGTGACGACCCTCGAGGTGCCCGCGATGGCGATCTCCTCGACGGACTGCCGTCATCGGGCCGAGGCAGGACAACCGGTCTGGTACCTGGTGCCGGACGGCGTGGTGCAGTACATCGCGAAGCACGGCCTGTACCGAGGTCAGAGCGTCGGATCGAACAGGGACGAGGCAGACGATTGAGTGACAACAGCTCCCACCCGGGGCGCCCGCTGACGCGACGCGAGATCCGCGAGCGCGAGGAGGCGGCGCGCGCCCGTGCGGCCGCTGCCGCGGCACCGGTGCCGGCGGCTCCCACCCCGCACGTCGCGCCGCCGTCGCGCCGCAGCCTGCACGCGTCGGCCGCGCCCGAGCCCGCCTCGGCGCCGCCCGTGGTCCGCCCGCCGTCGTCGAGCGGCGGTGTGCGCGGGCTCGACGAGACGGGGCGGCTCACGCCCGTCCAGCGCGCGTCGCTGCAGGAGCCCGTCCCGGCCACTCCGGCGCGTCCCGCCCCCGGGATGCCCACGCGCACGTCCGCGCGCACGCCCGTCGGCCAGCCGCCGACGCCGCCCTCGCAGCCCAGCTTCCCGCGCTCGACGCCGAGCTCGTCGTCGTACGGTGCCGGGCCCGCCTCGCCGTCGTTCGGGCAGGGGAGCGCTGCGCCGTCGTTCGGGCAGGCCAGCGCTGCGCCGTCGTTCGGGCAGACCGGTGCTGCGCCCTCGTTCGGGCAGCGCGGCGCCGCTCCGTCGTACGGGCAGAGCGCCCCGGCGCCGTTCGCGGCGCCCGTGGCCGGCCGGTCCGAGGCGCCGGCACCTGCCGCCCCGGCCTACGGTTCGGCTGCGGCCCCGGCCGCGCCGACGCGCACGTCCGTCGGGTCGCCGTTCGGCTCGGCCCCCGCTCCGGCGGCGCCCGCCGCCGCGCCGAGCGCGTCTCCGTGGGGTGCCACCCCGACGGCCTCGACGGCGGAACCGGGCGCGCCGTCGTGGGGATCGATCACCGGCGCAGCCGGGGCTCCCGCCGCGGCCGGTACGCCGACGGCGCTTCCCGGCTCGCTCCCGCCGGCCCGCCCGCAGCCGTCGCCTTTCGACTCGTTCGTCGCCCCCGAGCAGCCGACGCGCTCGCGCGCGGAGGCGCACGACGAGGAGGACGACGACCCGCGCCCGTCGTACACCTGGCTGCACTACATCATCCTGGTGGTCGTCGCGTTCGTGCTGGGCTGGCTGCTCTGGCAGCTGCTCAACGACGAGAAGCCCAGCTATACGCCGGACGCGTCGGCCGCGACGCCCGTGACCGCCACCGTCGACTCCTCGAGAGGACTCCTGTGACCGCGACCGAGCGCGCCGTCGAGCTGGCCGTCGTCGCCGCCCGTGCGGCGTCGAACCTCAAGGCGGACGAGATCATCGCCCTCGACGTGAGCGAGCAGCTCGTCCTGACCGACGTCTTCCTCATCGCGTCGGGCACCAACGAGCGCCAGGTCGCCGCGATCGTCGACGCCGTCGAGGAGGCCATGTACAAGGCGGGCGCGAAGCCGCTCCGCCGCGAGGGCAAGTCCGAGGGCCGGTGGGTGCTGCTCGACTTCGGCGAGGTCGTCGTGCACGTCCAGCACGCCGAGGACCGCGTCTACTACGCCCTCGAGCGGCTCTGGAAGGACTGCCCCGCGGTGCCGCTGCCCGCGGACGTCGTGGAGCCCGCTGCACCGACCGAGGCCTGAGCGCGTTGACCGCCGGCACGGTCGTCCTGCTCCGGCACGGACGCACGCAGTGGAACGTCGCCGAGCGCCTGCAGGGGCAGACGGACGTCGACCTCGACCACGTCGGGCGCTGGCAGGCGACCGAGGCGGCGCGCGCCCTGGTGCGCGCCCACCGGGCCGCCCGCGTCGTCTCGTCCGACCTGTCCCGCGCCGCCGAGACGGCGTCCGCCTACGCGTCGCTGCTGGGCCTCGACGTCGTGACCGACACGCGCCTGCGTGAGCGCCTGTTCGGCGCCTGGGAGGGTCTGACCGGCGAGGAGATCGCGCAGGGCTGGCCCGAGGGCCACGCGGCCTGGCGCCGCGGCGACGACGATGAGGGTCTGCCGCCCGGCGGCGAGACCCGTCGGCAGGTCGCCGAGCGGATGCGCGAGGCGATCGAGGAGCACGCGGCCGCACTCGAGCCGGAGGACACGCTCGTCGTCGTCTCCCACGGCGCCGCGATCACCCTGGCCGTCACCGCCATGCTGGGGCTCGACCCGGGCTGGCGCGGCGTCGTCGGGCTCACCAACGCCCACTGGAGCCAGCTCGCGCGGGCGCGCGGCGGCTCGCAGCCGCCCTGGCGTGTCGTCGCCCACAACGTGGGGGCGGCGTACGCACCCGAGGCGTGGCGCGCCGGCCCGCAGACCGGTGCTGAGCAGGCCTCCGACACCGCGGGGATGCCGGCGGGCTGAACGTCGCCCGGCGGCTGCGGAGCGGGCCCGATTTGGACGCCGTGCCCGCGAGAGCATAGGATCACGGACGTTCCAGAGGGGTTCACGCCCCTGCGGAGCACGTCTGGGGCTGTGGCGCAGCTGGTAGCGCACCTGCATGGCATGCAGGGGGTCAGGGGTT
>CBINDH010000023.1:0-16594 GCA_966249365.1 uncultured Xylanimonas sp.
GGGTAGCGCACCGTCGTCACGCCGAGCTCCTTGACCATCTCGACGACGTCGCCGCGGAAGCCGTCGGCGTCGGCGGTCGGGTGCTCAGGGTCGTGGATGCCGGTGTAGACGCACCGGCCGAGGTGCTCGACGAACGACCCGAACGTGCGCGGGCGGACAGGGCCGACGACGAAGGCGGGGTCGGCAGTGAGGGAGGCGTGCAGCATGCCTTGAGGTTAGCGTTCACATCGGCCAGCCCATGCCGTGCTGGCGCGCCGGACATCAAGCGCCCGGCACCCAAACCCGCACGTCGGCGGCCCGCGCGACCTTCTGACCCCCGGCCAGCCGGCGCGCGTCCGGGACCTGGTGTGACCGACGCCACGACAAGGACCGGCGACTGCGTCCGGCTCTCCCCCGAGAGGCCGGGCGCAGTCGCCTGTCGGTCTTGGGGCGGTCAGGCGACCGGCATCCAGATCCGCATGGTCGACGGGCCGCGCTCGGCCCACGAGTGGTACGGCACCAGGGCCACCCGCCGCGGCGCAGACGCCGGGGCCTTCGCCGGCTGGGAGCCGTACGGCCAGTCCGCGTCATCGGCCTCGACGGTCGACACGGTGACCTCGACGACGCCGTCCGTCTCGACGGGCGGCACGTCGGTGTGGACGCGCACGGTCGCGACGTCGGCGCCCAGGTCGACCGACTCGAGCGCGAGAACGACGGGGCCGCGCTCGACGGCGACCTGGCCGCGCACCGCGTCGACGCGCGGGTCCGCCCACGTGAAGCGGGGTTCGACGGGCAGCGTGAGGACGACGCTCCGACCCGCCGCCGGGCCCTCGACGGCCACGTAGCCCGGCTCGACGGGACGCGTCTGGCCGCCCGCGGTCACGGTGGCTCCGGCCGCCCACGCCGGGACCCGCAGGGTCAGCGTCCACGGCCCCGCCGGGGCCTCGTCCGCCGTGACTGTCACGACGCCGTCGGCCGGGTAGCGGGTGTCCACGGTCAGCCGCACCGTGCCCCCGGCGACGTCGGACCGCACGGTCGACGGTGCGTACTGGTGGAGCTGGACGCCGTCATCGTCGTGGGTGGCGAGGTACGCACCGAGCGACGCGAAGGTGCGCGTGAGGTTCGTCGGGCAGCACGACACCGCGAAGAACGGCGGCCGGGCCGCGGACTGCGCGCGGGCGCTCGGCTCGTCCGGCGACGGCATCTCGCCCTCGACGCGCTGGTGCAGCACGTTGGTGTAGTAGAAGCCCTTGCCGTCGGACGCGGGAGACGTGGCGACGATGTTGTAGAGCGTCCGCTCGACGGCGTCGGCGTGGCGGGCGTCGCCCGTCTGCGTCAGCAGGCGGTGGTTGAGCATGACCGACGCGATGCCGGCGCACGTCTCCGAGTACGAGCGGTCCGGCGGCAGCTCGAAGTCCGCACCGAACGACTCGCCCTCGTGGTGGGCGCCCATGCCGCCCGTGATGTACGTGCGACGCGCGAGCGTGCGCAGCGCCTGGCGCTGGACGGCGCCCAGCAGCTCGGCGTCGCCCGTCTCGACCGCGACGTCGACGGCCCCGGCCGCGAGGTAGAGCGCCCGCACGGCGTGCCCGTCGAAGACCGTCGCCTCGCGTACCGGGACGTCGTCCTGGAAGTACTGCTGGCCGAGGTCGATCTGGCGCAGCACGCCGTGACCGCGGCGGTCGACGAACAGCTTCGCCTGGTCGAGGTAGCGGCGCTCCCCCGTGGCCCGGGACAGCTCCGCGAGCGCCGTCTCGATCTCCGGGTGACCGCACACGCGCTGGTCGCCGTCGGGCCCGAAGACGTCGCAGACGTGGTCGGCCGCGCGGATGACCGTCTGGACGAACGGGTCGTCCAGCCCCTTCGTGCGGGCACGGGCCACGCCCGCCTGGATGAGGTGGCCGTAGCAGTAGAGCTCGTGACCCCACTCGAGCTCGGAGTACCGGGGCCGTTGACCGGGGCGGCCGAACATCGTGTTGAGGTACCCGTCCGGCTCCTGCGCCGCCGACACGCGGGCCGCGAGCGCGGTGAACCGCTCGTCGAGCTCCGCCGAGCCGCTGCGGCCGATCTCCCACGCCATGCCCTCGAGCAGCTTGTAGATCTCCGAGTCGGAGAACTCCCGGCCGGCCCGGTCGGTCGCGACCGTCCCGTCCACGGCACGGTCGAAGTTGCTCGTCCAGCGAAGCTTCTCGAGCCAGTGGTCGACGTGCGGGATCATCGCGGCCGCGTTGACGGCCTGCCAGTGGCCCCAGAAGCCGCCGGTGATGGTGACGTCGTCGAGCCCGAGGGGACGCCAGGTCGCGGTGGACGGCGCGAAGGGCAGGCCGTGGTCAGTCATGGAAGGTTCCTTCGAGTGGACGCGAAGGTGGTGCCGCGCGACGCCCGCGCGACACCACCGGTGCTGCGTGGGTCAGAGTCCCTGGGCCAGGCGGTAGTACGCCTTGTTCCAGTTGACCTGGTCCTTGAACCCGCGCCGCGTCGTCGACTCGTCGATGACGAGCAGCTCGACGCGCGCGATCTCCGCGAACACCTCGAACGCCTCGATGCCTGCGGCCGTCGACATGACGGTGTGGTGGGCGCCGCCCGCGGTGAGCCACGACTCGGCCGACACCTCGAACGAGGGGCGCGGCTTCCACACGGCGCGTGCGACGGGCAGGTTCGGCAGGTCCTGCGGCGGGGTGACGACGTCGACGACGTTCGCTGTCAGGCGGAAGCGGTCGCGCATGTCGGCGAGGCTCACCACGACAGCACCTTCGACCGCGTCGGCGTTGAACACCATGCGGACCGGGTCCTCCTTGCCGCCGATGCCGAGCGGGTGGATCTCCACGCGCGGCTTCGTCGTCGTCAGCGACGGGCAGATCTCGAGCATGTGCGCGCCGAGGATGAGCTCGTTGCCCGGGGTGAGGTCGTACGTGTAGTCCTCCATGAGGGAGGCGCCACCGGGCAGCCCCTCGCCCATGACCTTCGCGGCACGGACCAGCACGGCCGTCTTCCAGTCGCCCTCGGCGCCGAAGCCGTAGCCCTTCGCCATGAGGCGCTGGACGGCGAGGCCCGGGAGCTGGCGCAGCGCGCCGAGGTCCTCGAAGTTGGTGGTGAACGCCTTGGCGCCGACCTCGGTCAGGAACGACTCGAGCGCGATCTCCTGGCGGGCGGCGTAGCGCAGCGACTCGTGCCGCTCGCCGTCCTTGCGCAGCTCGGGGACGACGTCGTACAGGTCCTCGTACTCGGCGACGAGCGCGTCGACGGCGGCGTCGTCGACGGCGTCCACCGCGGCGACGAGGTCGTTGACGCCCCAGGTGTTGACGGAGACGCCGAACCGCAGCTCGGCCTCCGTCTTGTCGCCCTCGGTGACGGCGACGTTGCGCATGTTGTCGCCGAAGCGGACGAGCTTGAGCTCGTGCGTGGCGGCCCAGCCGGCCGCACCGCGGACCCAGGTGCCGACGCGGCGCTGCACGGCCGGGTTCGACACGTGCCCGACGACGGTGGTGCGCGCGATGCCCAGGCGCGAGGCGAGGTACGCGTACTCGCGGTCGCCGTGCGCGGCCTGGTTGAGGTTCATGAAGTCCATGTCGATGGAGTCCCACGGGAGCTCCACGCCGGCCTGCGTGTGCAGGTGCAGCAGCGGCTTGCGCAGCGCGTCGAGGCCGGTGATCCACATCTTCGCCGGGGAGAAGGTGTGCATCCACGTGATGACGCCGAGGACCTTGTCGTCCGCGTTCGCGTCGAGCATCGCGCGGCGGATCGACGCGGAGTCCTTGAGCACGGGCTTCCAGACGACCTTCGCGGGCACGTCGGCCGCGGCGTCGAGGGCGGCCGCGACCTCCTGCGACTGCTGCGCGACCTGCTCGAGCGTCTCGGGGCCGTACAGGTCCTGCGAGCCGGTGAGGAACCAGACCTCGCGGTCGGCGTAGGGCTTCGTCACTTCATGTCTCCTTCGGTGCCGGCCGCGTCAGTGCTGGCCGTAGACGTTCTGGTAGCGGGCGTAGAGCGAGTCGATCGCGTCCTGCGGGATGGGGAGCGGCTCGCCGAGCTGGCGCGAGATGTGCACCGCGCGGGCGACCTCCTCGAGCAGGACGGCGGCCTTGACCGCCGCCTTCGCATCCTTGCCGATCGTGAACGGGCCGTGGTTCTGCATCAGCACCGCCGGGCTGCGGTGACCGGTGAGCGTGTCGACGATGCCGCGGCCGATCGAGTCGTCGCCGATGATCGCGAACGGCCCGACGGGGATCGGGCCGCCGAACTCGTCGGCCATCATCGTCAGCACGCAGGGGATCTCCTCGCCGCGGGCCGCCCAGGCGGCCGCGTACGTGGAGTGCGTGTGCACGACGCCGCCGACGTGGTCCATGTGCCGGTAGACGTAGGCGTGCGCGGCGGTGTCCGACGACGGCGAGCGCGTCCCCTCGACGAGGTTTCCCTCCAGGTCGCACACGACCATGGCGTCGGCGTCGAGCTCGTCGTAGCTCACGCCGGACGGCTTGATGACGAACAGGTCCGGGTCACCCTCGGACCCCGTGACGCGCTCGGAGACGTTGCCCGCGGTCCACACCACGAGCTCCCAGCGGGGCAGCTCGGCGTGCAGGGCGGCGACGCGTTCCTTGGCCGCGTCGACCGCCGCCCGCATCGTCGTGGGGATGCTCATGTCGGTCCTCCGGATTCAGTGGATCGCGCCGACCGCGGCGCGCTGGATGGCCAGTCCGGCCGTGTACGTCTCGAGGTATGCCTGCAGGCCGGCGACGTCGCCCGCGTCGGGCTCGGCGACCGTGGTCTGCAGGGTGGCGAACACCTGCTCGTCGAGCCACGTCGCGAGGTCGCGCGTCTCGCCGTCGGCCACGGCGGCCGTGTATGCGGCCAGGACGGCGATGCCCCACGCGCCGCCCTCGCCCGCGGTGGAGGCGACGGCGACGGGCGCGTTCACCGCCGCGGCGAGCAGGCGCTGCGCGACGCCCGCGGTGCGGAACAGGCCACCGTGCGCGACCAGCGAGTCGATCGCGACGCCCTCCTCGGCGAGCGTGCGCATGCCGAGGGCGAGCGTGCCGAAGATCGAGTAGACCTGCGTGCGCGCGAAGTTCGCGAGCGTCAGGCGCGAGCCCGGTGTGCGCACGACCATGGGCCGGCCCTCGTCGAGGCCGGTGATCGTCTCGCCCGACAGGTAGTTGTAGGCCAGGACGCCACCGCCGTCGGGCTCGCCCTCGAGCGCCGCGCCGAGCAGCGCCCCGAAGACGGCGTCGGCGCCGACGTCGGCGCCGACGGCCCGGGCGAACTCGCCGAACAGCGACGCCCACGCCCCGAGCTCGGACGAACCGTTGTTGCAGTGGACCATCGCGACCGGGTCGCCCGCCGGGGTGGTGACGACGTCGATCTCCTCGTGCACCTGGGCCAGGGCACGCTCGAGGACGACCATCGCGAAGATGCTCGTGCCGGCCGAGACGTTGCCCGTACGCGGCGCGACGGCGTTCGTGGCGACCATGCCGGTGCCCGCGTCGCCCTCGGGCGGGCACAGCGGGACGCCCGCGGCGAGCGTGCCCGTGGGGTCGAGCAGGGCGGCGCCCTCGGGCGTCAGTGTCCCGGCCGCAGCGCCCGCCGGCAGCACGTC
This sequence comes from uncultured Xylanimonas sp., assembly GCA_966249365.1. Taxonomy (GTDB): domain Bacteria; phylum Actinomycetota; class Actinomycetes; order Actinomycetales; family Cellulomonadaceae; genus Xylanimonas. Next base: position 5,573 of record CBINDH010000023.1, read on the forward strand.
GGGCAGCAGCTCGCGCAGCGGGGTGGTGAAGCCCCACCCGGCGGCGAGGCCGTCGAACGTCGCCAGCTTGGCGGCGTCGTAGGTGCCCGTCGCGGCGTCGAGGGGGAACATGCCGGACGCGTCGCCCACGCCGAGCACGCGCTCCCCCGTGAGCAGCCAGTGCACGTACCCGGCGAGCGTCGTCAGGTGCGCGATCTTCCCGACGTGCTCCTCGCCGTCGAGCACCGCCTGGTAGAGGTGGGCGACGGACCAGCGCAACGGGATGTTGAACTCCAGGGCCGCGGTCAGCTCGGCGGCCGCTGCCCCCGTGGACGTGTTGCGCCACGTGCGGAACGGGACGAGCAGGCGGTCCTCGGCGTCGAACGCGAGGTAGCCGTGCATCATCGCGGACACGCCGAGCGCGCCGACCGTCGTCAGCGGCACCCCGTAGCGCTCGCGGACGTCGGCGGCGAGCGCGGCGAACGCGCCGGCCAGGCCCTCGTGGACGGCGTCGAGCGAGTACGTCCACACCCGGTCGACGAACTGGTTCTCCCACGTGTGGCTGCCGACGGCGAGCGTCTGCGAGTCGGGCCCGACGAGGCAGGCCTTGATGTTCGTCGAGCCGAGCTCGATACCCAGTGTCGTGCGGCCGGCGACCACGGTGTCGACGGCGGAGGAGACAGTGTTCACGCGGACATGTTAGCGCTCACATATGCCCCCGGCGCTACCCCCGGACGGAAGCCTGGCGAGAACCGTCCCGCCCGGTGACGCCGGGCGTTCGTCCGGTCGCTCGAGCGGAGGCGCCGGGCCCGTCGTCCAGCCCGGCGCCTCCGCACCGTCGAGCTACTCCACCATGCGGATCGCACGGATCTGGGTGTTGCCCTGCGTGTCCACGAACACGCGGTACGGGCCGACCTCGAACGTGCCCGCCGCGTTGTTGCGGATCACGAACGAGCGGGTCACCTCCGTGACCGGGCCGCGCGACCACGTCTGCGTCACGGTCACGGTCAGCGTGTTCGTCTCCCCGTCCACCTTCTCGACGGATGCCGACGGCTCCGCGCTCACGAGCGCACCGAGCAGCTCGTCGCTGATCCGGTAGTAGTCGAAGTCGACGTGACCGCCGAGCTCCGCCGTCGCGAAGTCGTACAGGGCGAAGCGGTACCCCATGAAGTGGTTGTTCGTGCTGTAGCTCATCTGCTGGGTGTTGCCGAGCTGCACCCACCGTGCCCCGTCGAGGCTGTAGTAGAACGTCCCCCGGTCGACCTGGTCGGTGAAGTCCGCCTCGGCCTTGAGGTACACCGTGTCCGCCGTCAGCGGGACGGACGCCACGTCGACGTGGTTCGTCGTCGAGGAGCTGTTCACCATGACCAGCGACTTGGCGTCGCCGTCCATGCGCACCTCGATCGTGCCGTACCGCGCCGTGAACAGAGCGAGCCCCGCCCGGTCGCCGTTGCGCATCCCGCTGACGTCGAGCGCGACCTGCGCGGCCGACGTCGGACCGAACGTGCGCTGGGTCAGCGTGTTGCGCGCGTCGAGGAGGTTCGTGGCGAGCTGCCCCGTCGTGAGCCGGAGCCAGCCGGGACGCTCGGTGAGCGACCAGAACCGGTTGTCCGGGTTGTGGTTCCACTGCCAGTCGAGGCCGAGGTTCGACCCGTTGTACGCGTACTCCGGCAGGAGCGGCGTCAGGACCGCGTCGTTGTACGTCGGCTTCGGCGCGTCGTTGGAGAACTCGTCCGACGACACGACGCTCGCCGGCGCGGCACCCTGCAGGGGCTTGGTGCCGGCTCGGGTCAGGTGCAGACCCGTCTCGTCGTCGCCGTACATCGGCCAGCCGTCGGTCCAGTGGATCGGCATGAGCCACGGCAGCCGGCCGACCGACCCGCTGTCGCGGAACACCATGCCGTACCAGCGCCCGTCGGCGAGCTGGACGATGTTCCCCTGGGCGGGCCCGCCCGTGCCGTTGCCGACCCGGACGTTCTCCTGGGCGATCGTCTTCGACTCCCACGGGCCGTCCAGGCTCGTCGCCCGGTGCGCCACCTGGGTGCGGGGCTTCCCGGACGGCCAGGTGATGCACTCGATGTAGTACGTCCCCTCGATCTTCTGGATGTGGCAGCCCTCCGCGAGACCGCTCGTCGGCGTGACGCCGGTGATCGGGTCCGGGGCATGGATGTTCGCCAGGAGGACCCGCGACTGCGCGCCCGCGGCGATGCCCGTCACGTCCGCGTTGATCTCGATGATCCGCAACGGGTTGTTGCCGTAGACGAGCCAGTTCCGCCCGTCGTCGTCCATCAGGAGGCTGGGGTCGTGGTAGACGCCCGGGACCTCGGTGCGCCGCCAGGGCTGGTGCTCGGGGTCCTCGGTCTGGAAGAAGTATGTCGTGTTCGTCGTCGCCGACGGGACGACGATGTAGAACGTCCCGTCCTTGTACCGCAGGCTGCTGGCCCAGGTGCCGCGGCTGTACATGCTCTGGCCGTTCTTCAGCGTCGTCGCGGGCCGGTCGTCCATGACCAGGTACGCGTAGCTGATGGTCTTCCAGTTGACCAGGTCGTACGACTTCATGACCGGGACGCCCGGGGCCATGTGCATGGTCGTGCTCGACATGTAGAACGCGTCCCCGACGCGGATGACGTCCGTGTCGGGGACGTCGGCCCAGATCACCGGGTTGTGGTACGTGCCGTCACCGTTGTCGGACGAGCCGATCACCTGCACGTCGGCTCCTCTGGCCTCGGGTCTGTGGCTGATATCTCACCATGCTGACGGCCCGCACCCCGGGGCTGCACTCGGGCAGCCCCGGGGGCGGGACGTGGTGCTACCGCAGGCGGAACTGGGCCGTGATGCTCGTCCCGTCCGCCGTCGTGGCGGCAACCTCGTAGCAGGAGCCGGGGCTCCTCGGCGTCTTCCAGTCGAGCTGGAAGTGGCCGTCGACGTACGTGACCGCTCCGTCACTCACGGTCGCGGGCTCGCCGGAGCCGCTCCCGTCACAGGCGACCTCGGTCGTGGTCACCGTCACGACGGCGGGGTCGACCAGCTCGGTGCCGTGCGAGAACACCTCGAACTTGACCGGCACGGCGCTGCCCGCCTTGACGGTGTTGACCGTGCCCGCCTGGACCGGCTGCCCGAAGCCCGACAGGGTCTTCTTCTGCGTGAGCAGACCCGGACGGTACGGCAGGAGGCCGTAGTCGCCACCCGACTGCGGGTCGCGGCCCTGGTAGAGCAGCTGCAGGTTGCACGCGTCGATCGTCATCGTCTCGTCGGCGCTCGTGCGGATCAGCTCGCCGTGGCTGATGTCGTCGGTCCACGTGGCACCGCTGTTGGCCTTGCCCGCGAACGGGTTGCTCTCGGTCGCCGCCTGGGGCGTCCACGTGCCGTCCAGCGTGTCGGCCGTGAACGAGCGGAAGTAGCGCCCGTTCGCACCGATCGCCTCGACGAGCATCAGGTACTGGTCCTGGCCGGCGACCTTGTAGACCTGGACGGCCTCGAAGAGGTCGAACCGACCCTCGCTCATGATGATGGTCGACTCGGACCCGAAGTTCCCCGGGAAGTTCTCGATCGGCATGCTGGCCCGGTAGATGTTGCCGTTGTCGCCGGCGAAGAACAGGTACATGTTCTCGTCGTCACCGATGACCGCCTGGTCGATCGGTCCCGTGCCGGAGTTCGAGATCCGTCCGGTGAACAGCGGGCTGGGAGCGGACCACCCGTTGGCGTTCGTCGGGTCGTTCGAGGTCCGGTAGATGAAGGGCCACGGGCCCCACTGGTACGCCAGGACCCAGATGTCCTTGGGCGCGAAGTAGAACAGCGACGGCGCGACCGTCGAGCTCGTCATGATGTTCTGCTTCGCCGTCGCCATGTCCGACCAGTCGTCGAACAGGTCGAAGTTCATCGACCGCCACGCCGTCCCCGTGTCGTGCGTCGTGGCGTACACGAGGTGCTTGCCCTCGTACTCGACGGTCGAGAAGTCCTTGAGGGAGACGAAACCCTCCGACGGCTCGGCGAGCGGCCCCGTGGACGTCCAGTCGTACGTCTCGGGCAGCGGGCACGAGACCGGCGAGGTGGGCGCCGGGTCGTCCGCCGCGGCGACGCCGGCGTTGATCGAGACTGCTGCGGCCGCGGTCAGCGCCAGGGCGACGCCGACGCTGACGGACCGTGATGCGAGTACTGCCTTCGTTCTCATGTCACAAACTCCTCGTTGAGCTGGTGCGAGTGATGCAGTGACGCGCGCCGCGGCGGCCGTGCCGCGGCTTGGTTCCGACCCCCTCTCCGTCTCCGTTCTCTCTGGCAGGCTCGCCCGATAGGCGATGATTCGCACCATGTGATCGTTAACACTCGGTGCGTGAAAGACCCGGCTCGGGCGGGCAGGGGGCCCGCCGGAGCCGGGTCAGGTCAGGTACGCCGCCGCACCGCGGTCACGGTGCGCTGGATCAGGACGAAGAGCAGCAGGACGCCGCCCGTGATGATCGTCGTCCACGCCGGCGGGATCGCGCCGTCACGCGTGATCAGCACGTTCATCAGGCCGAGCACCAGCGCGCCCACCACCGACCCGAGCACGAACCCGGCGCCGCCGGTCAGCAGCGTGCCGCCGATGACCGCCGCGGCGATCGCCTGCATCTCCCAGCCGTCGCCGATGATGTTCTGCCCCACGCCGATGCGCGTCGTGTAGACCACCGACGCGAGACCGGCCAGGGTGCCGCTGATGGTGTACAGCCACAGCTTCGTCCGGTTGACCGGCAGACCCATGAGCAGCGCGGACTGCTCCGAGCCGCCGATCGCGTAGGCGGTGCGGCCCAGCCGCGTCCGGTGCAGCAGGAAGAAGGCCCCGGCGACGACGAGCAGCGCGATGATGACGCCGGGCGTCGTCTCCAGGTTGTTCACCTTCGGGCCGTCGATGATGAGGATCGTCTTCGCCAGGACCCGGATCGACGACTCCTTGTCGAGCTGCTCGGCGTCCGTGGACAGGATCGCGGCGAGCCCGCGGGCGAGGAACATGGCCGACAGCGTCGCGATGAACGGCTGCACGTTGAAGTACTGGATCAGCACGCCCGAGAACAGCCCGAAGGCCGACCCGATGAGGATCATGAGCACGACGGCGAGCCACGGGTTGAGCCCCGCGTTGATCGACATGACGCCCGCGACCGAGCTGAGCGCCACGATCGCACCCACCGACAGGTCGATGCCGCCGGTCAGGATCACCATCGTCAGGCCCGCGGCCAGGATGATGATGTGCGCGTTGTTGATGAACAGGTTCGACATGGTCGAGTACTGCAGGATCCGGCCGTAGGCGGACTCCCCGTAGATGAGCATGCCGATGAAGATCACCAGCGACGCGAGCGTCGGCAGCGTCGACGGGTTGGTCGTCAGCTTCTGCACGAGCCTGCGGCGGGGGGTCAGCCGGACCTCGGGCTCGTCGACGACGGTGGCGGGCTGGGTGCTCATACCGTCACGCTCCCCTTGACGGGCTCCTCGGCGCTCTCCACGGTCGTGGGCCGCCGTCGGGCGAACAGGTTGCGCACGCGCTGCGACTGGAGCAGGCACAGCGCGACGATGACCAGGGCCTTGAAGGCCGGCGTCGCCGCACCGGAGACGCCCAGGAACAGCACGGTCTTGTCGAGCGTCGCGATCAGCAGCGCGCCGACCAGCGCCCCGCGGATCGAGAACTTGCCGCCCGCCAGCGAGGTCCCGCCCACGACGACCGCGAGGATCGCGTCGAGCTCGGCCTGGTAGCCGGTCTTGGACACGTCGACCACCATGACCGAGCCGACCGAGAACACGCCCGCGATCGCGGCGAGGACGCCCGAGACGACGTAGACGGTCACGAGGATCCCTGCGGGGCGGATGCCGGCCATCCAGCTCGCCTTGGGGTTGATGCCGATCGACTCGACGACGAGCCCGAACGCGGACCTGCGCACCCAGACGCCGACGAGGCCCACGATGGCCAGCGCGATGAGGAACACGACCGGGAAGCCGAGCACCGTGCCGTTGACGAGCCACTTGAACGGCGTGTTGGAGGCCGCGGTGTTCTGGCCCGAGGTGATGACCTTCGCTATGCCGCGGCCGGCGAGCATCATCACGAGCGTGGTGATGAACGGCTGGAGCCGCACGTAGGTGACGAGCAGGCCGTTGATCGCGCCGATCGCGCCACCCGTGACGACGGCGAGCAGCACGGCGATGGCGGCGTCGGTCGCCGACGTCGGGTCTGCGGACGACAGGAACTGCAGCGACGCCGCACCGCCCGCGACCATCGACGACCCGACCGACAGGTCGATGCCGCGCGTCGCGATGACGAGTGCCATGCCGGTCGCGATGAGCATGGTCGGGGCCGCCCAGCGGACGATGTCGAGCACGTTGCCGACGAGGCGCCCCGTCGAGTCCACGTAGTGCACCGCGAGGTAGCCCGGGTCCTTGAGCAGGTTGAGGCAGAGCAGGACGATGATGGCGACGACGCCCCAGAACCACTGGTTCCGGTAGAGCTTGAAGACGACGCCCGCGGCGATGAACGCCGCGAACAGGACCAGCCCGACGACCAGGCTCATGCTGCCTCCCCCGTCTCGGCGTTGTGGGTGGCGATGGTCTCGACGATGGCCTCGACGGTGACGTCGGGTCCGGCGACCAGCTCGGCGATCTTCTCGCGGTCCTTGAGCACGATGATGCGGTCGCACAGCCGGACCACCTCCTCGAGCTCCGAGGAGATGAAGATGACGGCCGTCCCCTGTTCCGCGAGCCGGACCACGGCCGACTGGATCTCGGCCTTGGCGCCGATGTCGATGCCGCGGGTGGGCTCGTCGAGGATGAGCAGGTCGGGGTGCGTGGCGAGCCACCGGCCGAGCAGCACCTTCTGCTGGTTGCCGCCAGAGAGGGTCTTGACGACGCGCTCGGGGTCCGGCGGGCGGACGTTGAGCTCCTGGACGTACCTGCCGACGATCGCGTCGGCGTCCTTGCCCGGCAGGGGGCGCAGCCAGCCGCGCTCCGCCTGGACGGCGAGGATGAGGTTCTCCGCGACCGACAGGTCGCCGACGATGCCCTCGTCGCGCCGGTTCTCGGTCGAGTAGGCGATGCCGGTCGACAGGCCAGCGATGGGCGCGCCGAGCGAGACCGGCTCGCCCTTGACCTCGATCGTCCCCGTGTCGGCCTTGTCCGCCCCGTAGAGCAGCCGGGCGAGCTCGGTCCGCCCGGAGCCGAGCAGGCCGGCGAACCCCAGGATCTCGCCGGGGTAGATCTCGACGTCGGTCGGCGCGATGACGCCGCGCTTGCCGACGCCCCGCGCGGCCAGCAGCGGCACCGCACCCGGCTCGCGCCGCGGGGCGTGCCGCTCGGAACCGAGGCCCGCCAGCGTTCCGAGCTCCTTGCCGATCATCAGCGCGATGAGCTCGTTGCGGGGCAGGTCCTTGGCGAGGTACTCGCCGATGTACTGGCCGTTGCGCAGCACCGTGATGCGGTCGGAGATGGCGTACACCTGGTCGAGGAAGTGCGACACGAACAGGATCGCGACACCCTCGTCCCGCAGCCGGCGGATGACGGTGAACAGCGTCTCGACCTCGTGGGCGTCGAGCGACGACGTCGGCTCGTCGAGCACGAGCACCTTGGAGTCGAGCACCATCGCGCGGCTGAGCGCCACGAGCTGCTGCATGGCGATGGACAGCGTCGACAACGGCTGCCGGGTGTCGAGGTGGCCCAGGCCCATGCGCTCCAGGGCCTTGGCCGCGGCGGCGTGCGTGGCCTTCCAGTTCACGCCCACGACCCCGCGGACCTCGTGGCCGAGCATGACGTTCTCGCCGATGCTGAGGTTCGTGACCAGGTTGACTTCCTGGTAGACGGTGGAGATCCCGGCCCGCTGCGCGTCGGCCGTCCCACCGAGCCGGGTCTCGACGCCCCCGACCCGGATGGTTCCCGAGTCGATGGCGTACACCCCGGTCAGGGCCTTGATGAGTGTCGACTTCCCGGCGCCGTTCTCGCCCATGAGGGTGTGCACCTCACCGGGGAACAGCCGGAAGTCGACGTTGTCGAGCGCTTTGACCCCGGGGAACGTGATCGAGATCCCGTGCATCTCGACGACGGGACCGCTCACGTCGTCCATGCCTGCCTCCAGTCGCCGTCAGGTGGTACCGGTGGTGCGGGGTGCGCCTGAGAGCGCACCCCGCACCGGAGAGCCGGCGATCAGTACTTGCGGTCGGGCAGCGCCGCCTTGGCCGCGTCAGGCGAGTCGAACGTCGTCGAGGTGACCTCGATCGACGACGGCTGGTCCTCGCCGGCCAGCGCCTTGTTGACCGCCTCGAGGAGCTGGTCGCCGAACAGCGGGTTGTACTCGGCGACGAACGAGAGGCGACCCTCCGACAGCGCGGTCATCGCGTTCTTGGTGCCGTCGATCGTCGCGATGAGGACGCCGTCGGGACCGATGGTCTTGCCCGCCTCGAGCACGGCCTCGGAGGCACCGAGACCCATCTCGTCGTTCTGGGCGAAGATGAACTTGAGGTTGGGGTTCGACTTCAGGAACGTCTCGGTGACGGACTTGCCCTCGTCGACCGCCCAGTTCGCGGTCTGCGCGCCGACCTTGACCCACTCGGGGTGCGAGCCGAGGACCTCGTCGAAGCCCTTGTTGCGCTCGTCGACCACCCCGACGCCGGCCGGGCCCTCGAGCGTGATGTACTCGCCGCCGTCCGGGTAGTTCTCGACCAGCCAGTTCGCGATGTTGGCCGCGACGGTGACGTTGTTCGGCGCGAGGCGCGTGACGTAGAGCGAGGTGTCGTCCGGGTCGATGCCGCGGTCGACGAGGATGACCGGGATCTCGGCCTCCTGGGCTCGCTTGAGCGAGTCCTCCCAGCCCGTCGCCTCGGTCGCCGAGAGCAGGATCAGGTCCACGCCCTCGTCCACGAACGCGGTGAACGCGTCGATCTGCGACTTCTGGTCGAGGTTGGCGGCCGGAGCGTACTTGAGCTCGAAGCCGGCCTCCTCGGTGAACGTGTCCTGGACGTTCTGCTCGTTGGCGTTGCGCCAGGCGCCCTCCGGGCCGACGGCCACGAACCCGATGGTGGTCAGCTCGTCGCCGTCACCGCCCGCATTGTTGTCGCCGTCGCCGTCACCACCACCGCCGCAGGCCGCGAGCGCTGCCAGCGTGAACGCGGCGATGCCGGCGATCCCGGCGCGGCGCATTCCCCCAGAAACCATTGCTCTCCTCCTTGAGACATGACTTCACGAGACCCCTCCCGGGCCCCCGGACCGCGGCCTCGGCGCCGTGTGCCATTCGTGATGTTAGCGATCACATCGCGGCGTGACGAGGCCCCTGGATCACCGTTGGGTAACGAAGGCGGGTGAATCGATCCGCTGCTGGAGAGGGTTCCGGCGATGCCGTCAGCGCGTTGCGGGGGCGCCCGTGCTGGCCCGCAGGACGAGCTCGGGCTCGATGCGCGCGGGCACCAGGACGCCACCGTCGACGGCCGCCAGCAGCAGCTCGAGGGCGTGCACGCCGAGCGCCGCGAACGGCTGGCGCACCGTCGTCAGCGGCGGGATGAAGTGCGCCGCGCCGTCGACGTCGTCGAAACCGACGACGGAGATGTCGCGGGGAACCTCGACGCCGTGCTCCCAGAACGCGCGCAGCATGCCGAGGGCGAGCTGGTCGTTGCCCGCGAACACGGCCGTGGGTCCGGACCCCGCCCGGACCTCGCGGGCCAGCCGCAGCCCGATGGTGTACCCGTCGCCGGCGGACCACGACGCCTCGATCGGCTCGGGCACCTCGGCGCCCTGCGCGAGGAGCGCCTCGCGCCAGCCCGTGAGCCGCTCGACGGCGTCGAACCAGTCGAGCGGGCCGCTCACGTGGGTCACCGTGCGGTGCCCCAGCGCCAGCAGGTGGTTGACGGCGAGCCGCGCACCCAGGCGCTGGTCCACCGACACCGGGATGGTGGACACCCCCTCGACCTGCTCGCGCGCGGCCACGAGGATGACCGGCACCGGCGCCTGGAACTGGTCGACCGCCTCCGCGACCTCGCGCTGCGGGGCGACGACCAGGATGCCCTCGACCGCCTGGTCCATGAAGTGGTCGAGAACCCGCCGCATCGTCGGGGCGTCGTAGCTGCGCAGCGTGGCGACCGAGGTGAAGTAGCCGCGCTCCCGCGCCGCCTCCTCGATCGCGATGACGGTGCTCGCCGGGCCGTACAGCCCCGACCCGGAGGTGACCACGCCGACCGTGCTGGAGCGTGCCGTGACCAGCGCCCGGGCGGCCACGTTGCGGCGGTAGCCGAGCTCGCCGATCACGGCGAGCACGCGCTCGCGCGTCTCGTCCCGGACGCTGGGGTGGCCGTTGAGGACACGCGAGACCGTCTGGTGCGAGACTCCCGCACGCGCCGCGACGTCGGCCATCGACGGGCGCCGTCGGGCCGTCACGGGGCGGCGTCCTTGCGAGTCACAGCCGCATCGTACGCGGATGTGAACGTGCACATCATGGTGTGGCGTACTCGCGCGCCGGGCCGATCCCGACGGGGCTCAGGCCTCGAGCTCGGCCGTGATCTCGTCCGTGCGGTCGCGCGCCGCCTCGACCGCGGCGATGAACGCCGCGCGCACCCCGGCCTCGTCGAGCGCGCGCAGCCCCTGGACCGTCGTGCCGCCGGGCGAGGTGACCCGCTCGCGCGCGAGCGCAGGGTGCTCCCCGGTCTCGGCGATCAGCAGCGCCGACCCCAGCATGGTCTGCACCGCGAGGCGCGTCGCCAGGTCCCGGCTCAGCCCGACGGCGACACCCGCCTCGGCGAGCGCGTCGAGCACGTAGAACATGTACGCCGGCCCCGATCCGGAGACCGCGCCGGCCGCCGCCTGGTACGCCTCGGGCACCTCGACGACGTCGCCCGTGCCCGCCAGGATCGCGAGCACCGTCGCGACCTGGTCGTCCGAGGCGTGCGTGCCACCGCTGACCGCGCTCATGCCCGCGCCGATCGCCGCAGGCGTGTTGGGCATGACCCGCACGACCGCCTGCCTGGCCGGCAGCCGGTTCTCGAAGAACGACACCGGCAGACCGGCGGCCACCGAGACGACGACGGCGTCCTGGGGCAGCGTGTCGCCGATCTC
>CBINDH010000024.1:0-16500 GCA_966249365.1 uncultured Xylanimonas sp.
GTGGCCTACGCCGCGGTCGCCGACCAGCGCCGCCGCGGCGTCGGCGGCGACTGCGGCGTAGGCCACGTCGGGCGCCTCGACGGCGGTGCACGGCGCCGAGCAGCGACCCATCCCGGCCAGGGCGCACGGGCTGCCCGGCGTCCGGGACACGGCCGCGAGCCGCAGCGAGCACTGCCGCAGCGGCAGCGCGTCGTGCAGCGCGTCCACGGCGTCCTGGGCGGTGCGCCGCGAGCCGAACGGGCCGATGTGCGGGGCGCCCGCGCGCACGTCGCGCACGACCGACAGGCGCGGATAGGGCTCGTCGGTGAGGCGGACCCAGGTGTGGCGCTCGGGGTGCTTGGAGCGGCGGTTGTAGCGCGGCTCGTGCTCGGTGATGAGCCGCAGCTCGCGCACCGCCGCCTCGAGGGGCGTCGCGCAGACCACGGGTGTGACCTCGTGCGCGATGCGCACCATCTCGGTGATACGCCGTCTCTTTTCGGCCGCGGTGAAGTACGAGCGCACGCGCTTGCGGATGTTGGTCGAGGTGCCGACGTACAGCACCTCGTCGCCCGGGCCCTTGAACATGTACACCCCGGGCGCCTCGGGCAGGCCGTCGGCGAGGTGGCGCTTCCGGCGGACGTCAGGCGGTACGGGGTCGGCGGCCGTCGCGAGGTCCTCGAGGTGCTGGACGCCCATCGCGCCCAGCCGGTCGAGGAGGCCGTGCAGCACGTCCACGGTGGCCCGGGCGTCGGCGAGGGCGCGGTGCTCGGGCGTCACCGTGGCGTGGAAGAGGTTCGCGAGCGACGACAGGCGATGGTTGGGGGCCTCGTCGCGCGTGACGACGCGGCGTGCGAGCGGCACCGTGTCGACGACGGGAAACCCCGGCCAGGGGTAGCCGAGCTCGGCCGCGGCCGCCTTGAGGAACCCGACGTCGAAGGGCGCGTTGTGCGCGACGAGGACGCAGCCGTGCGCCCACTCGAGGAAGCTCGGAAGCACCAGGTCGATCCGGGGTGCGGTCGATACCATCGCCGTCGTGATGCCGGTCAGGCGGGCGACGAACGCCGGCACCTCGCGGCCCGGGTTGACGAGCGACTGGAACTCGCCCAGCACCTCGCCGCCACGGACCTTGACCGCGCCGATCTCGGTGATGCCGGAGTCGGCCGTGCGCGTGCCGGTCGTCTCGAGGTCGACGACGACGAACGTGACGTCCCGCAGCGGGGTTCCGAGGTCCTCGAAGGAGGGCTGGACCGCTCGGGGGGACGCCACGCTCGTCATGGCCCGCACGCTAGGGCGAGCCCCCGACACCGCCCCTCGTGCTGGTCGAGCCCCGTCGAGACCGCCGCGGGGCGGTTTCGACGGGGCTCAACCGGCGGGGGGTCTCGACGGGGCTCAACCGGCGGGGGGCGGGTCTCGACGGGGCTCGACCGGCAGGGGTGTCGACGGGGCTCGATGGGCGGGAGCTCAGACGTGCAGCGACTCCCGGTCGGCCGACGGCGCGTAGAGGACCTCGATCTGCTCGGAGAAGTCCCGCAGCACCTGCGCGCGCCGGAACTTCAGGGACGGCGTCAGGTACCCGTTCTCGACCGTGAAGTCGGAGCTGAGCACGGTGAACTTGCGGATCGACTCGGCCTTCGAGACGGCCCGGTTGGCCCGGGTGACCGCCTCGTCGAGCGCGGCGAGCACGTCGGGGTCGGTCCGCGCCTCGTCGACGGTCATCTCGGGCTTGTCGTGCATGGCGAGCCAGCCGGGCAGGCCCTCGGGGTCGAGCGTGATGAGCGCGCCGATGAACGGACGGTTGTCGCCCACGACGACGCACTGGCTGACGAGGGCGTGCGCGCGCAGCCGGTCCTCGAGGACCGCGGGGGCGACGTTCTTGCCGGCCGCGGTGACGATGATCTCCTTCTTGCGGCCGGTGATCCGCAGGAAGCCCTCGTCGTCGAGGGAGCCCAGGTCACCGGTACGGAACCACTCGCCGTCGAACGCCTCGGCGGTCGCCTGCGGGTTGTTGTGGTAGCCGCGGAAGATGTGGTGACCCTTGAGCAGGATCTCGCCGTCCTCGGCGAGGCGGACCCCACAGCCGGGAAGCTGCAGCCCGACGGTGCCGACCTTGGTCCTGTCGGGCCGGTTGACGCACGTGGGTGCCGTCGACTCCGTCAGGCCGTAGCCCTCGAGGATGGTCAGCCCGATGCCGCGGTAGAAGTGGCCGAGCCGCTCGCCGAGCGGGCCGCCGCCGGAGACGGCGAACCGTGCGCGGCCGCCGAGGGTCGCACGCAGCTTGCCGTACACGAGCTTGTCGGCCACGGTGTGCTGGAACGAGAGCCACGGCGACGGGCCCTTGGGCGTGTCGAGCGCGCGCGACCACGCCTGCGCCGTCGCGGCGGCCCAGCGGAAGATCTTGAGCTTCCCGCCCGCTGCCGCCTTCTGCTCGGCGCCGTTGTAGACCTTCTCGAACACGCGGGGCACCGCGAGGACGAACGTCGGCTGGAAGGTCCCGAGGTCCGCGACGAGCGTCTTGATGTCGGGGGAGTGGCCGAGGACGGCGCCGCTCGTGATGGCGACCACCTCGATGAACCGCGCGAACACGTGCGCGAGCGGGAGGAACAGCAGCGTGCGGCCCTCGGGGTCGTCGAAGACCTCGGGCACCTCGGCCACGGTGTTCTTGGCGAGCGAGGCGAAGTTGCGGTGCGTGAGCTCGGCGCCCTTCGGGCGGCCGGTCGTGCCCGAGGTGTAGATGATCGTCGCCAGGTCGTCGAGCGTGGCCAGCGAGCGACGGCGGGCGATCTCGTCGTCGGGCACCTCGGCGCCACGAGCGACCAGGGTGCCGACGGCGTCGTCGTCGATGACGAACACCTCGCGGCACGCGGGGGCCTTCTCGCGCACCTCGGCGACCGTGGCGGCGTGCTGCTCCGTCTCGACGACCAGCACGGTCACGGCGGCGTCGGTCAGGATCCACTCGACCTGCTCGGCGCTGGAGGTCTCGTAGATCGGCACCGGGACGGCCCCGGCGGCCCACGCCGCGAAGTCGAGCAGCGTCCACTCGTAGCGCGTGCGGGACATGATGCCGACGCTCTCGCCGGGCTGGACGCCGAGGGCGACGAGCCCCTTCGCGACGGCGACGACCTGCTCGTCGAACTCGCGCACGGAGACCGGGTGCCACGCGCCGTCGCGTTGCACCTCGGCGAGCGCATCGTCAGGTCCGCGGCGCAGGCGGTCGGCGATGATGTCGTTGATGTTCGATGCGATCGGCAGCTCGATGCGCAACGGGCACGTGATCTCGTCCATGCTGACTCCAGTGGCAGGCGACGGTCTTGCGGCGAACGGTACCCGGTCTCACGGGTTTCTGTGAGCACCGTCACCAAACTGGGATGAGCCGTGGGGGCTGTCGAGTCGAGCCACGCCCCCTCGCCCGGCTCGCTAGGCTGTGCGCGCGCGCCATCGCCGGCGCGCCGAGACCGTCCGCCCAGGTGCGGCGGCCGTGGAGACGAGCGTGAGGACCCAGCACATGCATGCGATCGGCGTCGACATCGGTGGCACGAAGATCGCCATCGGCGTCGTGGACGAGGAGGGTCGGATCCTGTCCAAGGTGCGGGTGGAGACCGACGCCGACGACGTCGCCAGCATCGACCGGGCGATCGCCGACGCGTGCAACGAGCTCGCCGCCTCGTACCCGGTCGGCGCGATCGGCGTGGCCGCCGCCGGTTTCGTCAGCTCCGACCGCACGACGATGGCGTTCGCGCCCAACATCGCCTGGCGCGACTACCCGCTCGGGACGAAGATCGCCGAGCTCGTCGACGTCGACGTCCCTGTCGTCGTCGAGAACGACGCCAACGCGGCCGGCTGGGCCGAGTTCCGGTTCGGCGCCGGGCGCGACGCCGACGACATGCTCATGCTGACGATCGGCACGGGGCTGGGCGGGGCGATCGTCGTCAACCGCGAGCTGGTGCGCGGGCGCTGGGGCGTGGCGGCCGAGGTCGGCCACATGCGCGTGGTGCCGGGCGGGCACTACTGCGGCTGCGGGCACGAGGGGTGCTGGGAGCAGTACGCCTCGGGCCGGGCGCTCGTGCGCGACGCGCGTGCTGCCGTCGTGGCCCTGCCGCATCTCGCGGGCCGGCTGCTCGAGCTCGCCGGCGGGGACCGGCGCAAGCTCGAGGGTCCGCACGTCACCCAGGCGGCGCAGGAGGGGGACCCGCTCGCGGTGTCCCTGATCGCGAAGCTGGGCCGCTGGATCGGGGAGGGCGCCGCCTCGGTCACCGCGCTGCTCGACCCTGAGCTCATCGTCGTCGGCGGCGGGGTCGCCGCGGCGGGCGACCTGCTCCTGCTGCCCGCCCGCGCCGGGTTCGAGTCGCAGCTCTCGGCGCTCGGGCACCGTCCCGTGGCGCGCATCGAGCTCGCCGAGCAGGGCAACGAGGCCGGCATGGTCGGGGCGGCGGACCTCGCGCGTCGCTGAGCGTCGCCGGTCCGGCCGGGGGGGTCAGACGACGGCGCCGTTGTCGTCGTCGTCCGGGTCGCGCTGCTGCGGCATGCGCCACACGAGCGTGGCGACCGAGGCGAGGAACGCGACGGCCGCGACGGCCCCGGCCCAGCCGGAGACATGGAGCCAGGTCACGAACGAGCGGAGGATCAGCGCGATCACCGCGAGCAGCGGGATGCCGACCGTGCACGTCCAGGCGAGCGTGCTGAGCGGGTCGCGGCCCGTGACGACGGGGCCGGGGTCCGGCGGGACGAAATGGCTCTCGGCGTCCTCGAGCGCCTCGACCTCCGGGGTCGCGGGCCAGTCGCGCGGGCCGGGCGTCCGCGCGACGACGTGACCCTCCGTCGCGGGCGGCTCCGTGACAGCGGGCGGGCCGTCGAGGTCGCCCAGCTCCGCGACGATGTCGGCCCAGCGCGCCTCGACGTCGGCGTCGGGCATCGGCTCGGCGTCGCCCGAGGCGCCCGGGACGCCCTCGCCCGGTGCGTCGTCGTCGCGCCCCGCGCCGCCACCCATGCTCGTCCCGGCCATACTCACACCTTAGAGTTCTTGCGACACCGTGCGCTGCCCCCTGCGCGCTTTCGGTCCGAGGAGGGCGATTGTTCTACTGGCTCATGAGGCACGTCCTGGCCGGGCCGCTGCTCAAGGCGTACTTCCGCCCCTGGACGAAGGGCGTCGACCACGTGCCCGCCGAGGGCGGCGCGATCCTCGCGTCGAACCACCTCGCGGTGATCGACTCGTTCGTGCTCCCGCTGGTGCTCGAGCGCCAGGTCAAGTTCCTCGGCAAGTCGGACTACTTCACGGGCCGCGGCATCAAGGGCCGCCTCGTCGCCGGCTTCATGCGCGGCGTCGGCACCATCCCCGTCGACCGCTCGGGCGGCAAGGCGAGCGAGGCCGCGCTCAACACCGGCCTGCGCGTGCTCGAGCAGGGCGGGCTGTTCGGTATCTACCCCGAGGGCACGCGCAGCCCCGACGGGCGCCTGTACCGGGGCAAGACGGGCGTGGCGCGCCTCGCGCTCGAGTCGGGCGCACCGGTGGTCCCGGTCGCGATGATCGACACGGACAAGGCGCAGCAGGTCGGCCAGGTGATCCCCAAGTCGATGCCCATCGGCGTCGTCTTCGGCGAGCCGCTCGACTTCTCCCGGTACAAGGGCATGGAGAACGACCGGTTCGTGCTCCGCGCCGTCACGGACGAGATCGTCTACGCGATCCTGCGGCTGTCCGACCAGGAGTACGTCGACATCTACGCCGCCACCGCCAAGGCCCGCATCGCCGCGGAGAAGGCGGCGGAGCGCCGCGCCGCGGACGGGCCGGCGGCCGACCAGCAGGCCGGGGAGCAGGCGTCCGACGGCGCGGGGTCGCGCGCCTGAGGCCTCACGGCGCGCGCCGCCCGGCAGCCGGTGCCCCGCGGGGGCTCTAGGATCGAACACAGCCCAACCCCCCACACCGAAAGGTGCCAGACATGGCTGTTCGTCGCGTGGCCCTCCTGACGGCCGGCGGCTTCGCCCCCTGCCTCTCGTCCGCCGTCGGCGGGCTCATCGAGCGGTACAACGAGCTCGACCCGTCGATCGAGATCATCGCCTACCAGCACGGCTACCACGGCCTGCTGACGGGCAACAAGATCGTCATCGACGAGGAGGGCCGCAAGCAGGCGGGCATCCTCCACAAGTTCGGCGGCTCGCCCATCGGCAACTCGCGCGTCAAGCTCACCAACGTCGCCGACGCCGTCAAGCGCGGCCTCGTCAAGGAGGGCGAGAACCCGCTGACCGTCGCCGCGGAGCAGCTCAAGGCCGACGGCGTCGACGTGCTGCACACCATCGGTGGCGACGACACCAACACCACCGCCGCCGACCTGGCCGCCTACCTGCACGAGAACGGCTACGAGCTCACCGTCGTGGGCCTGCCGAAGACGATCGACAACGACATCGTCCCGATCCGCCAGTCGCTGGGCGCCTGGACGTCGGCCGAGCAGACCGCCATCTTCGGCGAGAACATCATCGGCGAGCACCGCTCCGGCCCCCGCATGCTCATCGTGCACGAGGTCATGGGCCGCCACTGCGGCTGGCTGACCGCGGCGTCGGCCGCCGAGTACCGCAAGCGCCTCGCCACCAAGGAGTTCGCTCCCTCGCTCGGCCTCACCAAGGAGCGCTGGGACATCCACGCGGTGTTCGTCCCCGAGCTCGCCATCGACATCGACGCCGAGGCCGCGCGCCTCAAGACGATCATGGACGAGCAGGGCAACGTGAACATCTGGCTGTCCGAGGGCGCCGGCATGCACGAGATCGTCGAGCAGCTCGAGGCCGCGGGCACCCCGCCGGCGCGCGACCCGTTCGGTCACGTCCGCCTCGACGAGATCAACCCCGGCCAGTGGTTCGCGAAGCAGTTCGCGGAGAAGCTCGGTGCGGAGAAGGTCATGGTCCAGAAGTCGGGCTACTACTCGCGTGCCGCCGCCGCGAACGCCGAGGACCTGCGCCTCATCAAGTCGATGGTCGACCTCGCCGTCGAGTGCGCCCTGCGCGGCGAGCCCGGCGTCATCGGTCACGACGAGGAGGACGGCGACCGCCTCAAGGCGATCCCGTTCCCGCGCATCGCGGGCGCCAAGGCGTTCGACGTGCACCAGGAGTGGTTCACCGCCCTGCTCGACGAGATCGGCCAGCCGTTCAAGCCGGCCGCACCCGCCGCGCACTGACGCCCACCCCCTCTGCTGGTCGAGCCCCGTCTGCTGGTTGAGCCCCGTCGAAACCACCGACGGTCTCGACGGGGCTCGACCGGCAGGGGCGCTCAACCCCCGGAGATCCATGAGCACCGCAGTCGACACGCCGTCCGCCGCCCTGGCGCAGGACCTGGACCGCTTCCGCGCGCTCCCCGCGCTCCAGCAGCCCACCTGGCCCGACGCGACGGCGCTCGCGGCGGCCACCACACGGCTCGGGCAGGCGGCGCCGCTCGTGCTGCCCGCCGAGGCCGACGACCTGCGCGCCAAGCTCGCGGCCGCGAGCCGCGGCGAGGCGTTCGTGCTCCAGGGCGGCGACTGCGCGGAGATCTTCGCGGAGGCGGGCGCCACGCGGATCCGCAACAAGATCCGCACCATCCTGCAGATGGCCGTCATCCTCACGCACGGCGCCTCGATGCCCGTGGTGAAGATCGGCCGCATGGCCGGCCAGTACGCCAAGCCGCGCTCGTCCGACGTCGAGACGCGCGACGGCGTGACGCTGCCCGCCTACCGCGGGGACATGGTCAACGGCTTCGAGTTCACGCCCGAGGCCCGCACCCCCGACCCGGCCCGCCTGGAGCAGGCGTACCGGATCTCGGCCGCGACGGCGAACGTGGTCCGCGCGTTCACGCAGGGCGGGTACGCCGACCTGCGCCAGGTCCACGAGTGGAACCGCGGCTTCATGCGCAACCCCACGTACGCGCGCTACGAGCGCACGGCCGCCGAGATCGACCGGGCGATCCGCTTCATGGCGGCGTGCGGCGCCGACTTCGAGGCGCTGCGCAGCGTCGACCTGTACCTCTCGCACGAGGCCCTGGTGCTCGACTACGAACGTGCCCTGACGCGCGTCGACGCGCGCACCGGCCACGCCTACGACACCAGCGCCCACTTCCTGTGGATCGGTGAGCGCACCCGCCAGCTCGACGGGGCGCACGTCGAGCTCCTGTCCCGCGTCGCCAACCCCATCGGGGTCAAGCTCGGCCCGACGACGTCGCCCGACGACGCCCTGGCGCTCGCGGCACGGCTGAACCCCGACAACGCCCCGGGGCGGCTGACCTTCGTGGCCCGCATGGGCGCCGGCAAGGTGCGCGACGTGCTGCCGGGCCTGGTCGAGAAGGTCACGGCCGCCGGGGTGGCCGTCACCTGGATGACCGACCCGATGCACGGCAACACCATCACGTCCGGCACGGGGTACAAGACACGTCGCTTCGCCGACGTGCTCGACGAGGTCCAGGGGTTCTTCGAGGTGCACCGCGCGCTCGGCACCGTCCCGGGCGGCCTGCACATGGAGCTCACGGGCGACGACGTGACCGAGGTGCTGGGTGGCGCGGAGGCGATCGACGAGGCCGGCCTGGCCCGACGCTACGAGACGCTCGTGGACCCGCGGCTGAACCACCAGCAGTCCCTGGAGACGGCGTTCCTCGTCGCGGAGATGCTGCGGGCCCGCTGATCACCAGACGGTGATGCGCACCGTCGACCCCTTGGGGGCCGTGCCCTCGGGCTCCTGGAACCGGACGGTGTCGAGGATGCCGCCCAGGTACTTGACCGTGTCGACGGTGAAGCCAGCCTTGCTCAGCGCCTCCTCCGCGGCGCCGGTGCGCATGCCGACGACGTTCGGGACGTCGACGATCGGGGGACCCGACGACACGGTCAGCGTGACGGTGTCGAGGCGGTGCGCCGCGGTCCCGCTCTCGGGCGACTGACGGATCACCCTGCCCGCCGCGACGGTCTCGGACGGCTCGTCGGCCGTGAACTCGACCTTGAAGCCGAGGTCCTCGAGCGCCGCCTTGGCGTCGGCGCGTTCGCGGCCCACCTGCTGGGTGACGGTCGCGGGCGCCGGCCCACCGGAGACGGTGAGCGTGACGACGGTCGTGTGCGGCACCGAGGTTCCGGCCTCGTGCGAAGCCTCCATGACCTCGCCCGCAGGCACCGTGTCCGACCACTGCTGGCGCGGCGTCCCGGCCTCGAGGTCGGCGGCTGCGAGCGCCGCGACGGCGTCGTCCTCCTGGGCCCCGACGAGTCCGTCGGGCACCGTGACCATGCGGATGCCGAGGGAGACGACGAGCGCGACGGTGCCGTCCTTGCGTACGTCCTCGCCTTCGCCGGGGTACGCCGACACGACGGAACCTTCCGGCACTTCGTCGTCGTGCTCCTGCGTGGTGGTCGAGTCGAGCCCGTGGTCCACGAGGATCGCGGTGGCCTCCTCGACGGGGATGCCTTCGAGGCCCGCGGGCACGGTGGTCCAGGCGCCCGGCCCGTCGGCGAACCACCACCACGCGCCGTATCCCGCGCCGCCCAGCAGGAGGACGGACGCGAGCACCCAGGCGAGCACGCGCCGCCGGCGTCGGGGGCGGGGGGTGGGCTCCTCGGCGACGACGGGGGTCGAGCCGGTGCCCGGTGCGACCGGGGTCGTGGGGTGCTCCACGACCTGCACCGTGGTCTGGTCGCGTCCCGCAGGCGGGAACCACGACTCGATCCCCTCGGGCGGCGTCGTGGGGGAGATCGCGCCGGCCTCCGCGGTGCCGGCCACGGGGATGGCGTCGAGCTCGTCGGCGTCGAGGCCGTCGGTGTTCGCGGACGTGTCGTCGTCGGAAGGCCCCTCGGCGACCGGGCGGTCCGCGCGCCGGTCGAGCGTGTCGGCCTCGGTGGCTGCGAGTGCGGCGCGCACCTCGCGCAGCTCGGCGAGGGCGGCACCGCCGTCCGTCGGGCGGCGGGCGGGGTCGCGTGAGGCGAACCGCGTGACGAGGTCGGAGACGTTCCGGGGCATCCAGGGCACGAGGTCGGTCAGCGGCGGGACGTCGTCGTGCACGTGCTGGAACGCGACCTGGATGGGCGTGGTGCCGTCGTGCGGGAGCGTGCCGGTGAGCATCTCGAAGGCGAGGATGCCGACGGCGTAGACGTCGGTGCGGGCGTCGCACGACCCCGTCGCGATGACCTCGGGGGCGAGGTAGGCGACGGTGCCGAGGATGGTGCCGGTCGTGGTGCTCGTGACCTCGGTGACGGCGCGTGCCAGGCCGAAGTCGGCGACCTTGACGTGGCCGTGCCCGCTCCCGCCGTCGTCGTCGGTGATGAGCACGTTCTCCGGCTTGACGTCACGGTGGACGAGGCCCTTGCGGTGTGCCGCGGCGAGCGCCGAGAGCACCTGCTCCAGCACCTCGAAGGTGCGGCCCACCGTGAGCGTGCCCTCGACGCGCAGCTCGCGCCGCAGGTTGCTGCCCGGCACGTACTCCATGGTCAGGTAGCTGGTCTCGCCGTCGAGGCCCTGGTCGTAGACGGCGACGACGCCGGGGTGCGCGAGCCGCGCGGCGGCCCGGGCCTCGCGGCGGAACCGGGAGACGAACGCGGCGCCCTCGACGCCGTCGGCCAGGTGCGGGTGCATGACCTTGAGCGCCACCTCGCGGTCGAGACGGCGGTCGACCGCACGGTAGACGGTCGCCATCCCGCCTCGCGCGATGCGTGCCGTGATCTCGTACCGCCCGTCGACCAGGCGGCCGAGCAACGGATCCGTCGTCACCTGGGCCACCACGCAATCCTACGAACCGGCGGGGTGCCCGGCTCGCAAGCGCGTCGGCGGGGTGCCCTGTCGCGGCGCAGCGGTGACGCCCGGTGACGCGCCGTAGGCTTTCGGGCGTGAGTACCGACCTCGACTCCCTGGTCCCCCGCTGGCTGACCCTGCCCGACCTCGCCGAGCGCATCGGCGCGGACATCTCGCGCGTGCGCGGTCTCGTGCGCGACCGCGCCGTCGTGGGGGTCAAGCGCGGCGAGCGCAGCACGTTCCAGGTGCCCGAGGCCGTGCTGGTGCCGGGGGAGGACGGCGGCGAGCAGGTGCTGCCGACGCTGCGGGGCACCGTGGTCGTCCTCGGCGACCAGGGCCTGACGGACGAGGAGATCCTCGAGTGGCTCTTCGCGCCCGAGGACTCGCTGGGTGCCACGCCGATCGAGGCGCTCCGCGCGGGGCGTCGTGCGGAGGTGCGGCGGGTGGCGCAGGCGCTCGTCTGAGCGGGTGGCGCCGCCGGTGTCGCCAGGCCGGCGCCGCTCAGGCGGCGCGGTCGACCGCCGCGCGGGCCAGCCCGAGCAGCACGTCCTTGCCGGGCTCGGCCAGGTCCGCGGCGGCCAGCCGGGCGGTCGCCTGGTCGGCCAGCGCCTCGATGAGCGCCTCGACGCCGTCGAGCGCGCCCGAGGCGATGACGGCGTCGCGCAGCGCGGCCACGTCGTCGTCGGACAGGTCGGGGTCGCCGAGCCGCTCGGTCAGCAGGGTGCGCTGGGCGGCGTCGCCGCCGGCCATGGTGCGTGCGGCGAGCACCGTGCGCTTGCCCTCGCGCAGGTCGTCCCCCGCGGGCTTGCCGGTGACCTCGGGGTCGCCGAAGACGCCGAGCACGTCGTCCCGGAGCTGGAACGCCTCGCCGAGCGGCAGCCCGACGGCGTCCATCTGCGCGACCTGCTCGTCGTCGGCGCCCGCGAGGAGCGCGCCGACGACGAGCGGCTGGCGCACCGAGTAGCTCGCCGTCTTCGCGCGGATGACCGCCCTGGCCCGGGCCTCGTCGGCGACGGGGTCGAGGCCCCACGGCTGTGCCTGGACGAGCACGTCGAGGTACTGCCCGACGATGACCTCGGACTGCATGGTGTCGAACGCGGCGCGCACGACCTCGGCGCGCTCCCGGGGGAGCGGCGCGAGCGCCTCGGCGATCTCGCGCTGCGCCGCGATGAGGCACAGGTCGCCGAGCAGGATCGCCGCCGACTCCCCGAACCGGACCGACTCACCGGCCCAGCCGGCGTCCGCGTGCCGGGCTTCGAAGGCCCGGTGCGCGGTCGGCAGGCCGCGGCGGGTGTCCGAGGCGTCCATCACGTCGTCGTGCAGGAGCGCGGCGGCCTGGAACAGCTCGAGCGCGGCGCCGGTGCGGACGACCGCCTCGCGCTCGGGGCCGGTGGGGGCGCCGCCGTGCGCGCGGAACGACCAGTAGGCGAACGCGGCGCGCAGGCGCTTGCCGCCCGCGAGCAGGGCGGCGGCCTGCGAGGTCAGGGCGGTCGCGTCGGGGCCGAGCGCCGCGACCTGGACCGCCAGGGCGTCCAGGTGCCGGGCGACGGCGGCGTCGACGTCGGCGCGCAGGTTCTCGAGGTCGACGACGGCAGGCATGCGGGCAGCCTATCCAGCCCCGGCCGGTGGGTGCTCAGCCTTGCGGGACCTGCACCGTCCCGCTGACGGAGACGAGCCGCCGGGCGCCGTCGTCGAGCACGCCGACGAGCAGCGTCTCGATCAGGGGACCCTCGGAGCGGTCGGTGCGCCGTGTCCACGCGCGCAGCGCGGTCAGGCCCGACGTCGCCGCGGGCGTGCTCTCCGCGAACCCGGCGGCGGCGAGCGGCGCGCCGACGTCGGCCAGTACCTCGTCGGTGGTGCGGGCGGAGGTGAGGTTGAGCGAGATCCGGGCCAGCCCCTCGGCGACGGGCTGGGCGGAGCTCGCGACGAGCTCGCTGCCCTCGGGCAGCGGCAGCAGGTCCTGGGGGAAGCCGTCGGCGTACTCGCCGACGGCGCTCGTGGAGTCGAACGTCGGCAGGTCGGTCACGGGGACGGGCGGTGACGGCTGGAGGGTCGGGCCGTCCGCCGGTGCGGTGTCGAGCCGGCCCGACGGGGCCGGCGTGCACCCGGTCGCGAGGCCCACGACGACCAGGAGCGCGAGCGCGCCGGCCTGAACGGGTCGTCGGGTCATCCGCACACCGTAGCGGGCGTCATGGCGCACCCCGGTCGGCGGGCGCGTGCGAGCGGTCGGGCGGGCCGAGGTCGCGTGGGCCGTCGCCGACCGGATGCGGCAGGGACGAGGACTGTCCCCAGGCGGGCCCCGTGACGGGTCGTCAACACCTCTCCTGGAGCCGGAGGGCCCCGGCGGCCGTCACCGGCTGGGATCGGCGCCATGACTACGACAGCGGCAACGACCGCCCCCACCGTGCGGGTACGCGACACGCGCGACCTGCTCTCCGTCGTCCCGTACGCGCTCGGCTACCGGCCCACCGAGTGCGTCCTCGTCGTGTGCGTCCGGCACGGCGGCGGCCTCGGGCTGGTCGCCCGCACCGACCTCGCCGACCTGCGCGGCGCCGCAGACCGCGCCCACGTCGCCACGCTCGTGGCCGCGCGCGCCGGCGAGGACGGCACCGTGTCCGCCTGGGTCATCCTCTACACGGCCGACGACGCCGAACCGGGCTCGGCGGCGCGTGCGGCGGCCGACGCGTTCTCCGCCGCCCTCGACGAGGTCGTGCCGGAACGCGAGTCCTGGGTGGTCGGCCCCGACCGGTACCGCTCGCTCGACTGCGGCGACCCGCTGTGCTGCCCGCCCGAGGGCTACCCGTCGGGCGGGCTCGAGTCCACCGCCCCCGGCGCGCAGCTCGTGCTCGCGGGCGTGTCCCCGTTGCCCTCGCGCGACGCGCTGTACCGGGTCCCGCGCGCCGACCAGGCTCGCCGCAACCTCGCCGGCCGCGCCGCCGGCCGGTGGGAGCGGGCACGCACCGAGGCGCGCGACGCCGGGCCGGGCGAGGAGAGCGCCTGGCGCTCGCGGTCGTTCGACGCCTGGTGCGAGGCGACGGCCGTCGTCGCGGCGGGCCGCACGCCGGGACCGGCGCTGCTCGGTCGGCTCGCGGCGGCTCTCGAGGACCGGTGGGTGCGCGACGCCGTGCTCGTCTCGTTCGTGCCGGGCGGCGAGGCGCACGCCGCCGCCGTCGCCCTCGGGGACGTGGCCGACGACGAGGCCGACGCGGCGGTCGGCGAGGCGATCGCCGCCGTCGTCGACCCGGCGTCCGCCCGGCGCCCCGACGAGGACCGGGCGCGCACCTGCGTGGCCGTGCTCGAGCAGGTGGTCGCGCACGCCGCCCGACGGCGGACCGCCGCGCCGCTGACGCTGCTGTCCTTCCTGGCGTGGTGGTCCGGGGAAGGGGCGAGGGCGAGCTACCGCAACGCCGAGGCGCTGGCCGTCGACCCCGAGTACCGCCTCGCGCTGCTGGTGGCTGCCGCCCTGGACGCCGCCCTGCCGCCGGGTTGGGTCCGCGCGCGTGGCGTCGGCGCGCTCGAGGGAGGCATCGGCGACGACCTCGGGTAGCGTGCCGCACATGACGGTCGTGGTCTCCCATCTGAGCAACCCGGAGGGTCGGCACGCCCTCGACACGGCCACCGCCGAGGCGCGCGCACGCGGCACGAGGCTCGTGGTCGTCGCGCCGGAACCCAAGGCCGGTGCCGCGCAGGACGACGCGCTCTCCGAGCTGCGGACGAAGCTCGTGCAGATCGGTGTGGAGCACGAGGTGGTGGAGGTCGGCGGCGACCTCGCCGAGGCGCTGGTGCTGACCGCCGCGCGAACCGAGGCGGAGCTCATCGTGATCGGGCTGCGGCGGCGCAGCCCGGTGGGCAAGCTCATCCTCGGAGCGGGTGCCCAGCGCATCCTCCTGGAGGCCCCGTGCCCGGTGCTCGCGGTGAAGTCCTGACGTCGGGGAATCTTCTGCGGTGCCCGTCCGTTGACTCCTTGTCGCCGACACGACGAAGGACGGGTGATTCGCCGCACCAATGGCGCAAAACATGCCCGTTCAACTCGGGTTGTCCAGGTCGCGACGGTACAATATCCCCGTCCGCCGGAGCCTCGACGGTCCGCGCACGGCCTCCGGGCCGCCCCTATCCCCGGCGGGACACCGCCCCCTCGAATGCCGAAAGGTCGGTTTGTGGCGTCCACGTCCAGCAGCACCGCACAGCAGAACATCACGTTGCCCCGCGAGTTCGAGCACCCTGGTCTCAAGGAGCTGCTCGCACGCGGCACGGCGGAGGGCCGCGTCGACGCGGAGTCCTTCCGCGCGGCGTGCGAGGCCGCCGGCGTCGGTGACGCCAAGCGCCTCAAGGCCGTGCTCAAGGCGCTGTCGCTCGCGGGCGTCGAGGTCGGCCTGCCCACTGTGACGAAGGTCGCAGCGGCGACGTCGACCCGGTCGACGCGCACCACGGCCAAGGCCCCCGCGGCCCGCAAGAAGGCCGCCCCGGCGACCGACGCCGCCGAGGGCGACGCGGCCAACGACGCGCCCGAGGCCGAGGCCGCGAAGGCCCCCGCCAAGAAGAAGGCTGCGCCGGCGCGCAAGGCCGCCGGTGCCAAGGCGCCTGCCAAGAAGGCGCCCGCCAAGTCGAGCAAGTCCGCCAAGGCCGCGAAGCCCGACGAGGACGCGGACGACGTCGAGGTCGTCGACGACGACGTCGAGATCGACGAGTCGGACCTCGAGGCGGTGGCCGACGACGTCGACGTGACGGACGACGCCGAGGACTCGGACGACACCGAGGACGCGGACGAGGCGACCGCCGAAGATTCCGACGACGAGAAGCCGGCCGCTGCCAAGCCCGAGGAGAAGGAGGAGGACGACGCCGGGTTCGTCGTCTCGGACTCCGACGACGAGGACCAGCCGGTCCAGCAGGTCGTCACCGCGGGTGCGACGGCCGACCCGGTCAAGGACTACCTCAAGCAGATCGGCAAGGTCGCGCTGCTGAACGCCGAGCAGGAGGTCGAGCTCGCCAAGCGCATCGAGGCCGGCCTGTTCGCCGAGGAGAAGCTCTCCAAGGACTTCGCCGACTTCGACAGGACGAAGGCGGACTCGGACACGCGCCGCCTCGTGCGCGACCTGCAGTGGATCGCTCACGACGGCAAGCGCGCCAAGAACCACCTGCTCGAGGCCAACCTGCGCCTCGTCGTCTCGCTCGCGAAGCGCTACACGGGCCGCGGCATGCTGTTCCTGGACCTGATCCAGGAGGGCAACCTCGGTCTGATCCGCGCGGTCGAGAAGTTCGACTACACCAAGGGCTACAAGTTCTCGACGTACGCCACCTGGTGGATCCGGCAGGCGATCACCCGCGCGATGGCCGACCAGGCCCGCACCATCCGCATCCCGGTGCACATGGTCGAGGTCATCAACAAGCTGGCCCGCGTGCAGCGCCAGATGCTCCAGGACCTGGGCCGCGAGCCCACCCCGGAGGAGCTGGCCAAGGAGCTGGACATGACCCCCGAGAAGGTGGTCGAGGTCCAGAAGTACGGCCGCGAGCCCATCTCGCTGCACACGCCGCTCGGCGAGGACGGCGACTCGGAGTTCGGTGACCTCATCGAGGACTCCGAGGCCGTGGTCCCGGCCGACGCCGTGTCGTTCACGCTGCTCCAGGAGCAGCTGCACCAGGTGCTCGACACCCTCTCGGAGCGCGAGGCCGGCGTGGTCTCCATGCGGTTCGGCCTGCAGGACGGCCAGCCGAAGACGCTCGACGAGATCGGCAAGGTCTACGGCGTGACGCGAGAGCGCATCCGCCAGATCGAGTCGAAGACGATGTCGAAGCTGCGCCACCCGTCGC
>CBINDH010000025.1:0-16396 GCA_966249365.1 uncultured Xylanimonas sp.
GCGCTCAGGCGTCCGGCGGCATCGTCCACCGCGGCGCGTCGTCCTGCTCCGGGACGACAGGCTCGCGCTTGTTGACCGCCTTGTGCGCCTCCCGCCAGCTGCGGGCGACCATCACGACGGCGACGACGGCGACCACGGCACCGATGACGATCCAGACCCACCCGATCGTCAGCCCGCTCGACGCTCCCAGCAATGGCATCGTCACCACTCCGTCCCCGCCGCCCCGCGGCCGGCGTCGTCAGGCAGGTGGGCCGGTCCACCTGTCGCCAGCGTAGCGGCGCAGGTATGCGTGGGAATGAGATCTGTGTCACGTGCCCAGAAAACACAAAGGCCCTCGATCCAGGCGTCCTGCCTGATCAAGGGCTGTGGTGCGCCCGGAGGGATTCGAACCCCCAACCTTCTGATCCGTAGTCAGATGCTCTATCCGTTGAGCTACGGGCGCGTGGCCGGTTGACCGGCCGTCGAGAACACTACAACGAGTCGGGACCGTTCCCCAAACCGGATCCCCGTGACCTGCCCCACGCCGGTCTCGCGCACGTGTCCGGGCAACAGAAAAGGCCCCGGGCTCGCGGACACCGGGACCTTCCTGGCGGAGACGGAGGGATTTGAACCCTCGAACGGGTTGCCCCGTTACCACCTTAGCAGGGTGGCGCACTAGACCTGACTATGCGACGTCTCCTCACGGCAGCCGCAGCCACCGCGACCGTCAGGGTACCCGGACCGCGCCCCGGAACCAAAGTGCGAGTCAGACTCGCGCTCGCGCGGTCATCACGATGGCGCCCGAGACGAGCACGAGGCCGGCGATCTCGGGCCAGGTCGGCACCTGCGTCAGCACGAGGGCCCCGACGACGACGGCGGTCGCGGGCAGCAGCGCCGTCAGTACCGCGAAGGTGGCGGTGCCGACCCGCCGCAGCACCACCTGGTCGAGCACGTAGGGCACGACCGACGAGAACACCGCGACGGCCAGCAGGAACACCAGGAGCTCGGGGTCGGGCACGACGACGGTCGCGGTGTGCGCGAACGCGGGCGCGAACACGAGGGCGCCCGCGACCATGCCGACGGCGAGCGAGTCCATCCCGGCCCCGGCGCCCGCGACGCGGCGGCCGAGCAGGATGTAGCCCGCCCAGCACGCCGCCGCCGCGGCGATCGCGAGCAGGCCGACGACGGCGTCGTCGCGCGGGAGGTCCGAGTCGAGCGTGACCCCGGCGAGCAGCACGACACCGACGGCGGCGACGACGATCGCGCCCCGCTCTCGCCAGCCCCGGCCCGTGACGGCGGCGACGGCGACGGGGCCGCAGTACTCGATGGCGACGGCGACGCCGAGCGGCAGGTGGTCGATCGCGACGTAGAAGGTCACGTTCATCGCGGCAAGCACGACGCCGAACGCGGCCGCCCAGGCGAGCGAGCGCGCGGTCCAGGGCCGTCGCCATGGCCGTCGCCAGGCCACGAGCACGACGGCGGCCAGCACGATGCGCCACCACCCGACGGCGGGCGCCCCGATGCGCGGGAACAGGCCGACGGCGACGGCGGCCCCGACGTACATCGTCAGGCCGGACAGGAGGAAGATCGCGGGTGCCGGCACCCGCGGGATACGCGTCGGCACGAACGGCAGGCTATGCCGCCGAGCCCAGAACCCCGGCCCCCGGGTCTCCTCCTGGCACGTCGGAGCCGGAGATCAGGGCGGCAGCTCCGCACCGGGGCGGCATCCTGGTTTCAGGGCGGCAGTCCGGATGCACGAACAGACACCCAACTGCCGCCCAGACACACGACCCCGGTCACAACCTCCGGCCATGGCCGGCTCCCCCTGACCCCCCGGATCACGACGGCAGCTCGGTTGAGCCCAGACGGCGGGCTCAGCATCAGGGCGGCAGTTTGGTTTCAGGGCGGCAGTCCGAACTCACGAACAGATACCCAACTGCCGCCCAGAAGCCCCGGGGCCCCTCCTACAGGCGCTCCAGGTGGCGGAGGATCGCTCCCTCGCGGAGCGCCCAGGGGCAGATCTCCACCTCGTCGACGCGCAGCGCGCGCATCGCCTCGGCCGCGACGACGGCCCCTGCCACGATCTGGCGCGAGCGCCGCGGGCCGATGCCGGGTAGGACGGTGCGGTCGTCGGACGAGAGGCGGGCCAGCCGCGGGGTCCAGTCGTCGAGGAGGGCGAGCCGCATGCGGTAGCGCCGTCCGGCGCCGAGCACGTCGCGCGGCATCCCGGCGAGCCGGGCGAGCGAGCGGAAGGTCTTGGACGTGGCGACGACGTGGTCGCCGACGAGCTCGGCTGCACCCGCGGCGAGGGAGCCGCCGAGCCGGTGCTTGACGTGCTCGCGCAGGCGGGCGACGTCGTCGTCCGACGACGGGTCCGTCTCCCAGAGGAACTCGCGCGTCATGCGGCCGGCGCCGAGCGGGAGGGACAGGGCGAGCTCGGGCACCTCGTCGTTGCCGGCGGCGATCTCGAGCGACCCGCCGCCGATGTCGAGCAGCAGCAGGCGGCCGGCGCCCCAGCCGTACCAGCGCCGCGCGGCGAGGAAGGTGAGCCGGGCCTCGTCGACACCGGCGAGCACCTCGATGGGCACGCCGGCGCGGTCCTCGAGCATGGCGAGCACCTCGGGCCCGTTGGTCGCCTCGCGCACGGCCGACGTCGCGATGGCGAACGTCTGCTCCGCGCCCTGCGCGCGCCCGAGGGCGGCCGCGCGCGTGACGGCGTCGTCGAGGGCCGCGACGCCCTCCTCCGAGATCGACCCGTCGGGCTGGAGGTAGCGCATGAGGCGCACCTCCAGGGACTCCGAGGCGGCGGGCACGGGCCGCACGCCTGGGGACGCGTCGAGCACGAGGACGTGGACGGTGTTGGACCCGATGTCGATGACTCCCAGACGCACGAGCCCACGCTAGACCCGCTGCTCATAGCAGGCGCGGGGCGACGCACACAAGGTCTGTTGTGCGAGATGACGGTGCTCTACGTTCTGGGGCGTTCCGGGACGGCGCAGAGCCGTCCCGCCCGTCACCGAACCGAGGGAACCCGATGTCTCTGCCCGCCGCAGTCGCCTCCGTCCTGAAGAAGTACGCCACGTTCTCCGGCCGCGCCCGCCGGTCCGAGCTGTGGTGGTGGATCCTCGCCTACACCGTCGTGTTCGGCGCCATCTCGTCGTTCACCACGTTCCCGGCGGCGGTCGAGTACGCCGACGCCGTCGCCGCCGCCGCCGACGCGGAAGACCTCGCCGCGGCGATGACCGCCTACCTCGGTGCCCTGGCGATCCCGTCGCTGCTCTCGCTCGCCCTGCTGCTGCCGAACATCGCGGTCCAGGTGCGCCGCCTGCACGACATCGGCAAGTCGGGCGCCTGGTGGTGGATCTCCCTCGTGCCGTTCGTCGGCGTCATCCTGCTGATCGTCTGGTACGCCACCGAGGGCACCCGGGGCCCGAACCAGTTCGGGCCCGACCCGAAGGTCGTCGAGGAGCCCTCGGTTCCCGTCGTCGTGCTGGCGAGGGAGCTCAGCCCTTGACGGACCCCGCCAGGAGCCCCCGCACGAAGTAGCGCTGGAGGCTGAGGAACACGATGAGCGGGACGATCATCGAGATGAACGCGCCCGCGGACAGCAGGTGCCAGGCGCCGCCGCGCGTGCCGGACAGCTCGGCGACACGCACCGTCAGCGGTGCGACGTCGGGCGAGCCGCCCACGAACACGAGCGCGACGAGCAGGTCGTTCCACACCCACAGGAACTGGAAGATCCCGAACGCGGCGATCGCCGGGATCATGAGCGGGAACACGACGCGGAAGAAGATCTTCACGTGGCCCGCACCGTCGACCGTGGCGGCCTCGATGAGCGATCTCGGGATCTCCTTCATGAAGTTGTGCAGCAGGAAGATCGCGAGCGGCAGCGCGAAGATCGAGTGCGACAACCACACCGTCCAGAACGACCCGGCCAGGCCCCACCGCACGTACTGGCTCAGCAGCGGGATCATCGTGACCTGGATGGGCACGACCTGGAGCGCGAACACGGCGACGAACAACCAGTCCCGGCCGGGGAAGTCGATCCAGGCGAACGCGTACGCGGCCAGCAGCGCGATGGCGACCGGGATGACGACGCTGGGCAGCGTGATGACGACCGAGTTGAGGAAGAACTGCGCCAGGTTCGTCGAGCTGCCGGTGAGCGCGGTGTTGTAGTTCTCGAGCGTGAAGTTCGCGTCACCCGTGAACAGGTCGCCGAAGATCGTCCACCAGCCCGACGTGTTGATGTCGCGCTGCTCGCGGAACGAGCTGATGAACAACCCGGCCGTCGGCAGCGTCCACAGGATCGCGAGGATGATGGCGATGCCGGAGGCCCACGGGTTCGACAGCTTGCGGCGCGCCTTGCCCGCGCGCTCCGCCATCGTCCTCGTCGGTGGCGGGAGGACCATCTGTGGGGTCGAGCCGTCGACGGTCATCGGACCTCCTCGGCGAGGCGCAGCTGGCGGATGTTGTACCAGATGATCGGGATCACCAGGACGAAGAGCAGCACGGCGAGCGCGGCCCCGAGACCGGTGTTGAGCGACACGAACGACTGCCGGTAGAACTCGTTCGCGACGACGGACGTGCCGAACTGGCCACCCGTCGTGGTGCGCACGATGTCGAAGACCTTGAGCGTGGTGATGGCGATCGTCGTCAGGACGACCACGAGGGTCGGCCGGATGCTCGGGACCGTGATGTAGCGGAACATGCCCATGCCGGAGAGCCCGTCGAGGCGGGCGGCCTCGACGATGTCGTCGGGGATCGCCTTGATCGCGGCCGACAGCAGCGTCATCGCGAACCCGGTCTGGATCCAGATGAGGATCACGATGAGGAACAGGGTGTTCCACGGCTGGTTGATGAGGAACTGCTGCGGTGGGATGCCGAACCAGACGAGCACCTGGTTGAGCAGGCCGACCTGCTGGATGTTGCCCTGGACGGGCCGGAACTCGTAGACGAACCGCCAGATGATGCTCGCGCCGACCATCGAGATCGCCATCGGCAGGAAGATCAGCGCCTTCGCGAACTTCTCGAACCGGCTGCGGTCGACGACGACGGCGTAGACGAGCCCGATGAGCGTGGCGACGATCGGCACCAGGAGCACCCAGATCGCGGTGTTGCGCAGCACGAGCAGGAACTCGCTGTTGGTGAACGCGGTGACGTAGTTGTCGAACCCGACGAACTGGGTGCCGTCACGGTTCTGGAACGAGTTGTAGATGGTGACGAGCGCCGGGTACACGAGACCGAACCCGAGCCCCAGGACCGGCAGGCCCAGGAAGCCGAGCACCAGGACCCACTTCCGGGGGTTCTTCGGGCGGTCGACGAGGAAGAGGATCACCCCCACGACGACGACGAACAGGAGAATCGCGAACAGCATGAGGGTCAGCTTCTGAGCCGGACTGCCGGCACTGGTGAGCCAGTCCATGTCGCTCCTTCCTCGAGCACGTGCAGATGCGGGTGCGGCCGAGGGCCGTGCCGCGCGGGAGGGTCACTCGCGCGCGACGACGGCCCTCGGCCGATGACGGTCGATCAGCCGGCGGGCCAGCTGTTCTCGATCGCGTCGACGACCTGCTGCGTGCTCTGGCCCGTGAGCCAGTTGACGATGCCGGTCCAGAACGAGCCGGCACCGACCTCGGACGGCATCTGGTCGGAGGCGTCGTAGCCCGCGACCGTCGCCGGGTCGGTCAGGATCTCGTACACGTACCGGTCGAAGTCGTTGTTGAGCAGCGACGGGTCGAGGTTCTGGTTGGCGCTGACCCAGCCGGACGCGCTGACCTTGGCCTTCTCGTTCGACCAGTCGGTGCTGGCGAGGTACGTCTGGAACGCCTGCACCTCGGGCTTGTCGGTGAGCGCCGCGATGAACGGGCCACCCACGAGCGTCGGGCGCTCGCCCTCGGTGATGGCGGGCAGGTAGAACGCCCAGACGTCGCCGTCCTCGGCGATGTTCGTGCCCTCGGGCCACTGGGCGGCGTAGAAGTTCGCCGCACGGTGCAGCCAGCAGGTCCCGTCGAGGATGCCGAGGCCGGCGCTCGACCACGGCGTCGTCGCGATCGACTGGACGTCGCCGAGACCGGCGTTGACGTTCTTGTCGTTCTTGAGGATCTTGGCCGCCTCGTCCCACGCCTCGATGATCTTCGGGTCGTTGAACGGGATCTCGTGGTTCGTCCACTGGTTGTAGACGTCGACGCCGGCGGTGCGCAGCACCATGTCCTCGATGAAGTCGGTGCCGGGCCAGCCGGTCGCGTCACCCGACTCGACGCCCGCGCACCACGGCGGCAGGCCCGTGTCGGCGGCGATCTGGTCGGTCAGCGAGAGCAGGTCGTCCCACGTCGTCGGGATCTCGTAGCCGGCGTCGGCGAACGCCGTCGGCGAGTACCAGACGAACGACTTCACGTTGGCGTCGTACGGGGCCGCGTACAGCGTGCCGTTGACGGTGCCGTAGTCGATCCAGGACTGCGAGAAGTTCTCCTTCGCCTCCGCCGCGGCCTTCTCCGGGACGGGCTTGACGGCGTCGAAGCGGTTCACGAGCGTGCGCAGCGAACCGGGCTGGTTGACGATCGCGATGTCCGGCGGGTTGCCGGCCTGGATGCGGACGGGGAGCTGGGCCTCGAACTCGCGCGAGCCCTCGTAGTTGATCTCGACGCCCGTGCACTCGGTGAACGGCACGTAGGAGTCGATGTGGGACTGCGACTCGGGGTCGACGATCGAGGTGTAGACGTTGACCGTCGTACCGCTGATGTCGCCGAACTCCTCGTAGACGGAGCAGTCGATGCTCGACTCTCCCGTCGCGTCGCCTGTGGCCCCGCCGTCGCCTCCGTCGCCGTCGTCTCCGGAGCATGCGGCGAGGACGAGCGCGAGCGCTCCGACCCCCGCTACGGCTGCGAGCGTGCGCCTGCGGCCGATCGTGGGTGTGCGTGTCATGGTGTGTCCTTCCCAAATCGTCGTGCGCTGACGGTCAAGGGGTGGCGTGGTGACGCACGCCACCCTCCACGTACCACCTGACCGCGCTGGGAGCGGTACCGCAACCCGAATATGCAGCCTTTGCCCTGTTTGTCCCTTCACCGGCCGAACCGTGACCTAGCCGAGACATCGCAGGCCAGGGCAGCCCCGCCACCCCGCGCAGGAAACGTAGGATCGGGCCCGGCAGACTGGACCGGTGCGCTGGTGGAGAAAGAGGACCCCGATGATCGAGCTGAGGACCCCGCGGGAGATCGAGGAGATGCGGCCCGCAGGCCGCTTCGTCGCGGACGTGCTGCTGGCCTGCCGTGACGCCGCGAAGCCGGGGGTGAACCTGCTCGAGCTCGACGCGCTGGCGCACCAGATGATCAAGGACCGCGGCGCGGAGTCCTGCTACATCGATTACCACCCGTCGTTCGGCGCCATGCCGTTCGGCAAGGTGATCTGCACGTCCGTCAACGACGCGGTGCTGCACGGCCTCCCCCACGACTACGTGCTCCAGGACGGCGACCTGCTCTCGGTCGACTTCGCCGCCTCCGTGGACGGCTGGGTCTGCGACTCGGCGCTGTCCCTCGTCGTCGGCACCGCGCCCGACGCCGAGCGCCTCGCCGGGGACCAGAAGCTGATCCGCACGACGGAGGAGGCGCTCGAAGCCGGCATCGCCGCCGCGACCGTCGGGAACCGGGTCGGCGACATCTCGTCCGCGATCGCCCAGGTCGCGCGTGCCGCCGGCTACGAGATCAACACCGACTTCGGCGGCCACGGCGTCGGGCGCACCATGCACGGCGACCCGCACGTGCCCAACGACGGCCGCCCCGGGCGCGGGTTCCCGCTCAAGCCGGGCCTCGTCATCGCCGTCGAGCCGTGGTTCCTCGAGACGACCGACGAGATCTTCACCGACCCGGACGGCTGGACGCTCCGCTCGACCGACGGTTCGCGCGGCGCGCACTCGGAGCACACCATCGCCATCACCGAGGACGGGCCGATCATCCTCACGGCGCGCTGAGGCGTCTCAGATGTGACGTAGGTCTCCCAGACGGCGTCGGCGGGCCCTAGGATCCCCGCCATGGCGCTGCGAAGGGGCACCGTCGCCCGGGACGCGATCGGATCTGTCGGCACGGGTGGCTTCGCGACCCTTCCCGGGTTGGTGCTCGTCTTCTACCTCACCGACACCCTCGGCGTCGCGCCCGTCGTCGCCGGCCTCATCGTCACCGCCGCGAAGGTGTGGGACGTCGTCATCGACCCCGTCATCGGATCGGCCAGCGACCGTGAGCTCGCCGCGACCGGCGGACGGCGCCGGCTCATGCTCACCGGCGCGTTCCTCCTGCCGGTGTTCTTCGTGCTCACGTTCGCCGTGCCGGCCAGCCTGCCCGCCGCCGGGCGCGCCGCATGGGTGCTCGTCACGTTCCTGCTCGCCGCGACCGCGTTCAGCCTGTTCCAGGTGCCGTACTCCGCCGTGCCGGCCGAGCTCGCGCGCACCTACGACGAGCGGACGCGCATGCTCACCGCGCGCGTCGTCGTGCTCGCCGCCGCGATCCTCGCGTTCGGCGGCGGGGCACCCGCGCTGCGCGCCGTCGGCGGCGACGACGAACGGTTCGGCTACCTGGTCATGGCGCTGTGCGCGGGCGCGCTGCTCGGCATCGGCATGCTGGTCGCCTCCCAGCCGGCGCGGAGCCTCGTCCCGGCGTCGGGGCCCACGAGCGGGTCCGCCGTCGGCAGCTACGGCGAAGGCCTGCTGGCCCTGCGCCAGAGCCAGCCGTTCCGCGCGCTGCTCGCCCTCTACCTCCTGCAGGCGCTCGCGACGGGCCTCATGCTCGCGACCGCGCAGTACGTCGCGACGTGGGTGCTCCACGACACCGGGGCGATCACCCCGCTGTTCGTCGCGCTCATCGCGCCCGCGCTCGTGTGCACGCCGCTGTGGGGCCGCGCCGCGACCCGGTTCGGCAAGGAGCGCTCGCTCGCCGTCGCGTCGACGCTGTATGCGCTCGCCGCGCTGTCGATGCTCGGCCTCGCCTGGGCACCCGGCGCGTGGATCTACGCGTCCGTCGCCGTGTGCGGGGCCGCGTACGCGGGCATGCAGTCGCTGCCCATGTCGATGCTGCCCGACGTCGTCGCGCACGACCGGCGACGGCACGGCGGTCAGCGCGCCGGCCGGTTCGGCGGCGTCTGGACCGCCGGCGAGACGACCGGGTTCGCGCTCGGCACCGCCGTCCTGACGGTCGCGCTCGCCGTGACGGGCTACGTCGAGTCCACCGACGCCCAGCAGGTTGCGCAGTCCGACGTCGCGGTGCTCGGCATCGTCGCGAGCTTCTCCGTGGTGCCCGCCCTGCTCCTCGCCGCGAGCCTTCTCGCACTGCGCCGCTACCCGCTGCGCAAGGCCGACATCGACGAGCCCGTCACCCCCACGGAGGTACCTGCATGAAGCTCGCCCGCGAACCCGAGGCAGTGCTCGCGGAGCTGGCCGCGCTGCGCCGCGCCGACGCGCCCACGCACGGCGGCCGCGTGCTCAGCTACGTCTACGACCCCGACGTCGCCGCGCTCGACGAGCTCGCCGCCGCCGCGGTGCGCGAGATGCAGCCGGTCAACGGCCTCGACCCGACGGCGTTCGGCTCGGTCGCCGCGCTCGAGCGGGACGTGCTCGGGTTCGTCCGCGAGCTCCTCGGCGGGGACGACGACGTCGTCGGCACCGTGACGAGCGGCGGGACCGAGTCGTGCCTGCTCGCCGTGAAGACGGCCCGGGACGTGTGGCGGCGCGGTGGCCTCGAGACCGTGCCGCGGCTCGTCGCGCCCGTCACCGTGCACGCGGCTTTCCACAAGGCCGCGCAGTACTTCGGGCTCGACCTCGACCTCGTGCCGGTCGGTGCCGACGGCGTCGTCGACCCCGCGGAGATCGGCTCTCGGCTCGGGCCTGACGTCGCCCTCGTCGTCGTCTCGGCGCCCTCGTACCCCCACGGCGCGCTCGACCCGGTGACCGAGGTGGCCGCGATCGCGCAGGCGGCCGGGGTGCCCGTGCACGTCGACGCCTGCCTCGGCGGGCTGGTGCTGCCGTTCTGGCCGGACCTGCCCGACTGGGACCTGCGGGTGCCCGGGGTCGTGAGCCTGAGCGCCGACCTGCACAAGTACGGCTACGCGCCCAAGGGCGTCTCGGTGCTCCTCCAGCGCGGGCGGGACCGGCAGCGCGCCCAGTACTTCGCGACGACGCGCTGGCCCGGCTACCCCGTGGTCAACCCGACCATGCTCGGGTCGCGGTCGGCCGGCCCGCTCGCCGCCGCGTGGGCGATCTGCCAGGTCATCGGACGCGACGGGTTCGCGACGCTCGCCGAGCAGGTCCACGGGGCGACGACGGCGCTGCGCGACGAGATTGACAACATCGAAGGGCTCCGTGTCGTGGGTGACCCGTCCGGGCCGCTGCTCGCCGTCGCGACCGACGACGCCGTCCCCTCCGAGCGGCGCATCGACCCGCACGTCTGGGCCGACGCGCTCCGCGCCCGCGGCTGGGTGCTGCAGCCGCAGCCCGGCCTCGACCAGCCCGACGGGACGCGCCTGCCGCACACCACGCACCTGACCGTGACCCCCGTGACGCTGCGGGTGCTCGCCGAGCTGTGCGCGTCGCTCGACGTCGCCGGGGCGGAGGTGCGCGGGATCCCGCGACCCAGCGCCGCCCCGCTGCTGGAGGGGTTCCCGCCGCTGACGGGCGTCCCCGACGCGGACACGGCGGCCGCGATCCTCGCCGGCGTCGGCATCGACACCGGCGGCGAGCTCCCGCCGATGGCACCGCTGCTCGCGATCGTCGAGGCGCTGCCCGCGCCGGTGGGCGAGCGGCTGCTCGTCGAGCTGCTCGCGAGGCTCGTCGAGCCGCGCTGAATCCCACCGCCGCACCCCCACCTCCGCGGGCGCCATCGCCGAGATGGCAGTTTCGGTCGC
The DNA here is from genome assembly GCA_966249365.1 of uncultured Xylanimonas sp. Classification (GTDB taxonomy): domain Bacteria; phylum Actinomycetota; class Actinomycetes; order Actinomycetales; family Cellulomonadaceae; genus Xylanimonas. The sequence goes on from CBINDH010000025.1 coordinate 10,858, forward strand.
ATCCCTGGTCCGCGAAGCGACGGAAATCGCCATCTCGGCGGGATGGGGCGGGGGGGGGTCGGGGTGGGGTTCGGGGAGCGGGTTCCTTCTAGAGGAGGAGGCGGAGGGCTCTTGCTGCGCCGTCTTGGGCGATCGGGAGGGTGACCTCGTTCGCGGCCGCCTTGACCACGTCCTCGGCGTCGCCCATGGCCACGCCGCGGGCCGCCCAGCGGAGCATGTCGACGTCGTTGTGGCCGTCGCCGACCGCCATCGTGCGCTGCGGCGCGACACCGAGCTCCGCGCGGACCTTCTCGAGCGCGGACGCCTTGGTCACGCCGAGCGGCGCGATGTCCATCCACGCCGACCAGCCCACCGAGTAGGTCACGTCGGCCAGGCCGAGACCCTCGACGGCCGCGGAGAAGTCCTCGCTCGACGACTCGGGCGCCCGCACGACGACGCGCGTCACCTCCTCGCCCCACAGGTCCTCGATGCCGACGACCTGGTGGTCACCGTCGAGCTCGCCCTCGGGGAACAGCTCGGTGAGGCGGAACCCGAGGCCGACGTCCTCGACGGCGAACCGCGCGCCGGGCAGCCGCTCCGACAGGCGGCGCAGCGCGGGCTCCGGGTCGAACGTGACCATGTTCTCGACGGTCCACCCGAGCGGGGCCTCGTCGTCGCGACGCACCGTGACGGCCCCGTTGGAGCACACCATCCACCCGCCGGTGATCCCGAGTCGCTCGGCCACCGGGATCATCGACACCAGCGAGCGCCCCGAGGCGAGCACCACGTGGTGGCCCGCCGCCTCGACGGCCCGCACGGCGTCACGGACGGCGTCGGACAGGCTGTTGTCGAAGTAGAGCAGCGTGCCGTCGATGTCGAGGGCGACGAGCCAGGGGGTGGTTTCGACAGGCTCAACCAACAACGGGCTCCAGGACCTCCAGGCCGCCCAGGTACGGTCGCAGCCCCTCCGGCACGCGGACCGAGCCGTCGGCCTGCTGGTGGTTCTCGAGGATCGCGACGATCCAGCGCGTGGTGCCGAGCGTGCCGTTGAGCGTGGCGACGTGGCGGGTGTCCCCCGTGGCGGTGCGCTCGCGCACGCCCAGGCGACGCGCCTGGAAGGTGGTGCAGTTCGACGTCGAGGTGACCTCCATCCAGCGCTGCTGGGTGGGCAGCCACGCCTCGCAGTCGAACTTGCGGGCGGCGCTCGACCCGAGGTCACCCGCGGCGGTGTCGATGACGCGGTACGGCAGCTCGACCTTCGCGAGCATCGCCTGCTCCCAGGCGAGCAGCCGCTGGTGCTCCTCGGCGGCGTCCTCGGGGCGGCAGTAGCTGAACATCTCGACCTTGTGGAACTGGTGCACGCGGATGATGCCGCGTGTGTCCCGGCCGGCCGAGCCCGCCTCGCGGCGGTAGCAGGCGCTCCACCCGGCGTAGCGGGCGGGGCCGTCCGACAGGTCGATGATCTCGTCGGCGTGGTAGCCCGCGAGCGCCACCTCCGAGGTGCCCACGAGGTACAGGTCGTCCTTCTCGAGGCGGTAGACCTCGTCGGCGTGCGCACCGAGGAACCCGGTGCCGCGCATCGTCTCGGGCTTGACGAGGGTGGGCGTGATGACGGGCGTGAACCCGGCCTCGACGGCCTGGTCCATGGCGGCGTTGAGGATCGCGAGCTCGAGGCGCGCGCCGATGCCGGTGAGGAAGTAGAAGCGCGCGCCCGAGACCTTCGCCCCGCGCTGGGTGTCGATGGCGCGCAGGCCCTCGCCGAGCGCGAGGTGGTCGGCCGGTTCGAAGCCCTCGGCGGCGAAGTCGCGCGGGGTGCCGACGTGCTGCAGCACGACGTAGTCGTCCTCACCGCCCGCGGGGGCGCCGTCGACGACGTTCGAGATCTTCCACAGGACCGCGTCGAGCTGGGCCGCGGCGTCGTCGGCGTCCTTCTGCCGCGCCTTGACCTCCTCGGCGAGCTGTTTGGTGCGGGCCAGCAGCGCCTGCTTCTCGTCGCCCTGCGCCTGCGCGACCTTCTTGCCCATGGCCTTCTGCTCGGCGCGCAGCTCCTCGTACGACGCGAGAGACGCCCGGCGGCGGGCGTCGGCGTCGAGCGCCGCGTCCACGAGGGCAGGGTCGTCGCCGCGGGCCAGCTGGCTCGCGCGGACGACGTCGGGGTTGTCGCGCAGCAGTCGGAGATCGATCACGGGTCGAAGCCTAACCGGCGGCTCGTCGCGATGAGCCAGGGAAAACTGTCTACGGTTCGACCATGGGGTGGGAGCTGTGGCTGACGATCGCCTCCGTGCTGATCGCCGTGGCCGCGCTGTCGGTCGCGCTCGTGCTGTGGCGTCGCACGCATCCGCGCCCCACCGCCGTCCCCGCCGACGACGCCGAGGCCGCCGCGGGTGACGAGGAGGCGGAGCGCGGCCCGCTGGTCGCCGTCGTCGTCAACCCCTCCAAGGAGGGAGCGGACGAGCTCGTCGAGACCGTGAAGCGGGTGTGCGAGGACGCGGCGCTGCCGGCACCGCTGTTCTACGAGACGACCGTCGAGGAACCGGGCGGGCCGCAGGCGCGCGCGGCCGTCGCGGCGGGCGCCGACGTGGTCGTCGCGGCAGGCGGCGACGGGACGGTGCGCGCCGTGGCGAGCGCGATGGCGGGCAGCGACGTCCCCATGGCGATCATCCCCGTCGGCACGGGCAACCTGCTCGCCCGCAACCTCGACCTGCCCCTGACGTCGGTCGAGGAGGGCATGGCGGTCGTGCTCGGCGGCCGGGACCGGCACATCGACGTCGGCTGGGCCCGCGTCACCGAGACCGACGTGGGCCTCGACGGCGAGCCCCGCCCGGACGCGGCGACGCTCGGCGACACCCAGATGTTCCTCGTCATCGCGGGCCTGGGGTTCGACGCCGCGATGGTGGCCGACGCCGACGACTCCCTCAAGCGCCGCATCGGATGGGTCGCGTACTTCCTCGCCGGGGTGCGGCACCTGCACGGACGGCGCATCCGGGCCACGGTGACGCTCGACGACGGCGAGCCGGCCACCACACGGCTGCGCTCCATCATGGTCGGCAACTGCGGCCGCCTCCCCGGCGGGGTGACCCTGCTGCCGGACGCCGAGATCGACGACGGCGTGCTCGACGTCGCCGCGATCGACACGCGCGGCGGGCTCGCCGGCTGGGCGCAGCTCCTGGGCGAGGTCGTCATGCAGGGTGCCGGGCTGCGCAACGACCTGCCCGGCAAGATCGGCCGGATCGACCACGCGCGGGCGCGCCGGACCGTGATCCGGGTCGAGAGCGGCGAGCACGCGCAGGTCGACGGCGACCCCATGGGCCGGCTGCTCGAGCTGGAGACCTGGGTGGACCCCGGGGCGCTGCTGGTGCGTGCCACCTGAGGCGGCGTGGGGTGCACTGCCGGGTGCCCGGCCTGGCCGCCCGCATAGGCTGACCCGCGTGATCCTGCGCCGTCGTCCTGCCGCCGCGCCGAGCGCGCTCCCTCCGCGGCAGCGCCGCGTGCGCAGTCTTGTCGTCGCCCTGCTCGTGGGCGTCGCCGCGGTGCTGGGCCTGGCGGCGCCTGCGGGCGCCGCGCCCGCCCCGGTGCAGGCCGACGACCGTTCCCCCGTCGTCTTCGTCGGTGTGGCGGGCCTGCAGTGGTCCGACGTCGACGCCGACCGCACGCCCACCCTGTGGCGGCTGGTCGGCGGCGGGTCGGTCGGGTCGATGTCGGTGCGCACCCTGACCCCGACGTGCCCGCGCGACGCGTGGCTGACGATCTCGTCGGGCAGCAGGTTCGTGTCCCCGCGCCTGCCCGCCGACGACGGCGAGACCGAGACGTGCCTGCCCGTGCCGGTGCCCGAGCCCCAGGCCGAGGGCGCCCCGCCCGTGCCCGCCGTCGTCCCGGACTGGGAGGACGTGCGGGCCACCGACCGGCCCGGCTCGCTCGGCACGCCCGGCACCCTCGGCGCGAGCCTGGGCGCCGCGGGCGTGTGCACGACGGCGGTCGGCCCGGGCGCGGCGCTCGCGCTGGCCGACGACGGCCGCGTCGCGCGGTACAGCCTCGCGCTCGACGCCCTCGACCCGGCGGAGCTGAGCGAGTGCCCCGTGACCGTCATCGACGGCGGCGCCCTGCCCGACCGCGCGACCGCGCGCTCCGACGCGCTGCGCGACCTCGACGCGCTGCTGCGCACCGTCGTCGACGCCGTCGACCCCGGGACGCGCGTGCTCGTCTCGGGCATCGCCGACACGCCTCGCGGCGCGACGACGCTCCAGGTCGTCGTCGACTGGCGGGCACCCGGCACGCAGCCCACCTGGATCGACTCGCGCTCCTCACGCTGGCAGGGCATCGCGGTGCTCGACGACGTCGCCGCCACCCTCAGCGGGGCAGACCTCGGCGACGGCCGCGAGCTGACCCAGGGCGAGAACCGGCGCATGACCACGTCGCGGACCGTCGACACGCGGCGCTACCTGACCGTGCTCACCGACACCGTCGCGCAGCTCACGCCGGTGCTCGTCGCGTCGATCGGCGGGGCTGTCGGCGTGACGCTCCTCGTCGTCGGGCTGCGGCGACGGCGGACACCGGCCGCGACCGACGGGTACCGTCCCCCGCGGCTCGGGGCGCTCGTGCTGCTGGTCGCCGCCGCCGCGCCCGCCGGAGCGACGCTCGCCACGCTGTCCCGCTGGTGGGTGTGGCCCGCGCCGAGCAGCGCGCTCGCCGTCGCCGTCACGGTCGCCACGCTCGCCGTCGCGCTCGCCGCCTGGTACGGCCGGCACCTCGCGGCGCGGACCCCGCTGCCGCTCGCGGTCGCCGTCGCGGCCGTCACGTGGCTCGTGCTCGCGGTCGACGGGCTCACCGGGACCACGCTCCAGCAGGGGTCGCTGCTCGGCCCGTCGCCGGCGCTCGGCGCGCGGTTCTTCGGGTTCGGGAACACGATCTTCGCCGTCTACGCGAGCGCCGCGCTCGTGCTGGCCTGGGGCGTCGCGGCGACGTTCGAGCGCGCCGGACGGGCGCGCGCCGCCGTCGCCGCCGTCGGCGCCGTCGGCGTGCTGACGGTGCTGGTCACCGTGCTGCCGATGTTCGGCGCCGACGCCGGCGGGCTCGTCACGCTGGTGCCCGCGTTCGCGGTGCTGCTCTACCGGTACGCCGGGTGGCGACTCTCGCCGGTGCGGGCGGTGCTCACCGTGCTGGTCGTGACGGTCGCCGTCGTCGTCGTCATCGCGCTGCTGACCTGGCTCGCGCCCGGCGACGGGGCGCACCTCGGGGCGTTCGTGCAACGGCTCGTCGACGGCGACGCGCTCGCGCTCGTCCGCTCCAAGATCGCCGGGGCGTGGGCGACGATCGCCTCCGTGCCCGGGGCGGTCGCGGTGCTGTTCTGCGTCGCCACCGCGTCGGCGACCCTGTGGCCTCAGCGATGGCGCTGGGAGTCGCTCGCGCGCGCCTACCGCGAGGTTCCCGGGCTGCGCACGCTCGTGCTCGCCCTGTGGACGGTGGCCGTGGTGGGCACCGCGGTCAACGACTCCGGCATCATCGTCGCGCTCGCGGTGCACCTTGCGGCGGTGCCGACGATCGGGGCGGCGCTCGCGCTGCG
>CBINDH010000026.1:0-15543 GCA_966249365.1 uncultured Xylanimonas sp.
CTCCTCGAGCATCACCACCCCCGACGCTCGCGCCTTCACGAACACGGGCTCCAGCCGCGAGGCCCGATACGCCCGGGCGCGGCGCACGGGATCCAGCTCCGGGTCGGGCTCGTCGCCGCCACCGTCCCACTGGCCGGCGCTCTTGCCCGGCGGCAGCCCGGCCCGGCGGAACACCTCGGCCTCCAGCACCATGCAGGTGTCGCACAGCGTCCGGTTCATCTGGAGCGTCGTCATCGGCGTGCTTCCCACCAGGCATGCCGTGCACAGCTGGCCGCTGGAGATGACGTACGCGCCGGACGCGACGATCTCGGCCCTCGTCCTGGCGTCCGGCCGCCGGAGCACAACACCGGACGGGCGCAGGAACTTGTCGTCTGCCACGGGTCTCCCTTCGCGCTTCCCGACGACGGTCGCCGTCGGGCCGGTCTTCCCCCGGGGCACCGTGCGCGAGGTTGCGCGGTTGCCGGACCAGCACGCGGAGGGCGTATCGCTGGTCGCTCTTGACCTGGGCAGAAACGTAGCGCACTCCCCCGACACGCCTCGGCCGCCTGCACGGTCTCACCCTCGTGGCCCGGAACAGGTTCGCCCACCTGCAGCGAACGACGCGCGTGCAGGTGGGCGATCGGTCGGGGTGACTGGATTCGAACCAGCGACCCTCTGCTCCCAAAGCAGATGCGCTACCAAGCTGCGCCACACCCCGTCGGCCGCCGGCGCGGCCGGGCCTCAGTCTAGGCGCGTCGGGCCGCGTCCTGGACACCCTGGCGTTTGCTAGTGTGGCGCCCGCGCCTCCCGGCTGGGAGGCGCCTGCGGACGTAGCTCAATGGTAGAGCCTCAGTCTTCCAAACTGATGACGCGGGTTCGATTCCCGTCGTCCGCTCCGAGCACGCCAACAGGCCCGGTTCTCCACGGAGAGCCGGGCCTTTGCGCTGTACGCCACAGTGAGACGGTCTGGCGGTACACCCTCCCCTCGGCCTATGGTTCGCCTAGACAACGTCGATGGACCGAACGAAGGGGGCTGATCGTGCGCACCGCCGTCGCTCCCCGTGCGTCCTCCGCGACCGGCACGCCGATGTGCTGTCGCCCTTGTCGCTAGAGCGCCCGTGCCACGCCTGACCCCGCCCGTGCGGCCCCCGGGTCGCGGCGAGCGCGAGCGCTCGACGCGCGTCAGCTCCCGAAACACACGAGACAGCCTCGGACCACACGAGACACGACCCAGCGAAAAGGAATGACCATGGCCCGCATCTACGACGACGCGACCACCCTGATCGGCGGTACCCCGCTCGTCCGCCTGAACAAGCTCACCGAGGGCCTTGGCGCCACGGTGCTCGCGAAGCTCGAGTTCTACAACCCCGCCAACTCGGTCAAGGACCGCATCGGTGTCGCGATCGTCGACGCCGCCGAGGCGTCGGGCGACCTCAAGGCCGGCGGCACGATCGTCGAGGCGACGTCGGGCAACACCGGCATCGCCCTGGCGTGGGTCGGCGCGGTGCGCGGCTACAACGTCGTGCTCGCCATGCCCGAGACGATGTCGAAGGAGCGCCGCGCGCTGCTGCGTGCCTACGGCGCGGAGCTCGTGCTCACGCCGGGCTCCGAGGGCATGAAGGGTGCCGTCGCCGTCGCGGAGAAGATCGCCGCCGAGCGTCCGGGTGCCATCCTGGCCCGCCAGTTCGCCAACGAGGCGAACCCCGCCATCCACCGCAAGACGACGGCCGAGGAGATCTGGGCCGACACCGACGGCGGCGTGGACGCGGTCGTGTCCGGCATCGGCACGGGCGGCACCATCACGGGCGTCGGGCAGGTGCTCAAGGAGCGCAAGCCCGAGGTGAAGATCGTCGCGGTGGAGCCGAAGGAGTCGCCGATCCTCAACGGCGGTGCCCCCGGCCCGCACAAGATCCAGGGCCTGGGCGCGAACTTCGTCCCGGAGATCCTCGACACGTCGATCTACGACGAGGTGCTGGACGTCGACGCCGAGACGGCGATCGAGTTCGCCCGCCGCGCCGCCAAGGAGGAGGGCCTGCTCGTGGGCATCTCGTCTGGTGCCGCGATCGCCGGTGCGCTCCAGCTCGCCGCCCGCCCGGAGTACGCCGGCAAGACGATCGTCGCCGTCGTCCCCGACTTCGGTGAGCGCTACCTGAGCACGGTGCTGTACGCGGACCTGCTCGACTAGTCCCATCCCACCTGCGGCGGAGGGCGACCATGCCCTCCGCCGCAGGACGTAGGCTCAGGCGGTCAGGAAGGACTGCCGCATATGACCGATCTGCGCGCCGTGCGCGAGGCGACCCTCAACGGGCACGCCGAGGACGAGGACGAGCACGTCCACGTCATGCCGCCGGGCCACCGCCCCGGGCTGCGTCACCTGCTCGAGATCCTCCTGGAGGACCTCGACGCAGCACACGCCCACGACCCGGCCGCGCGCACCCGCCTGGAGGTGGCGCTCGCGTACTCGGGCGTGCACGCCCTGTGGTTCCACCGGCTGAGCCACCGCCTCTGGCATGCCCGTCTGCGCCTGCTCGCACGCCTGCTCTCGCAGCTCGCGCGGTTCCTGACGGGGATCGAGATCCATCCGGGCGCGATCATCGGGCGGCGCCTGTTCATCGACCACGGCATGGGCGTCGTGATCGGGCAGACCACGGAGATCGGCGACGACTGCATCCTGTTCCAGGGCTCGACCCTCGGCGGGCGGTCGATGACGCGCGGCAAGCGTCACCCCACGCTGGGCGACCGGGTGATGATCGGTGCGGGCGCGCGCGTCCTCGGGCCGATCACCCTCGGTGACGACGTCCAGGTGGGCGCCAACGCCGTCGTCGTCAAGGACGTGCCGGCGGGCGCGGTGGCGGTCGGCGTGCCGGCGCACATCCGGTGGCCCAAGGAGCCGGCGGCGCAGCGCGAGAAGCTGCAGGACCCGTCCCTGCTGATCGAGTACACGATCTGACCCGCGAGGGCGGGCCGTCAGCCGCCCCCGAGGAACGCTCTGGCGACGTCGGGCGGCGCGACGGTGCCCCACGCCTCCAGGAGGGCCTCCTCCAGGTCGACGTCGCGCACCTCGTCGAGCCGGATGAGCACTCCGGCGTACCCGTCGAAGTGCGGGATCGTGAAGAACCCCGGCATGCCTTCCTCCAGCACGGCCTCCTTCTCGCCCAGGTCCTCGACGACGACGGCGAGGATCGGGCCTTGCGGCACGGGCTCGTCCCCGAACCGCTTGAGGTCGGCCTTGCTGAACGGCCGCTCCCAGGCGAACGTCTTGCCGGCGACGGTCCAGCGCCGTCCGGCGTAGTGACCGCCGCCGACCGTCTCCTCGACGTCGGGCAGCGCGGCGGCGAGCCGGGCGACGTCGTCGTACGTGGCCATGTCCCGACCGTACGGCGACCCGGCGCCGTCGGCTAGGGTGTGACGCGCGTTACCTGCGACGGACGGTCGCAGGAACTTGAGACTCGACGGGGAGCTCCGCGTGCGCATCGGCATCCAGACCGGCTACTGGTCCCGCAAGCCCCCGCAGGGGATCGTCCCGGCGCTCGTCGCCGCCGAGACCCTGGGACTCGACTCCGTGTGGGCGGCCGAGGCGTACGGCTCGGACGCGTTCACGCCGCTCGCCTGGTGGGGGTCGCGCACGCGGCGCGTACGGCTCGGCACCGGCATCGCGCAGATGGCGGCACGCACCCCCACCGCGACCGCCATGCACGCACTCACGCTCGACCACCTCTCCGGCGGCCGGTTCGTGCTCGGACTCGGGGCGTCCGGGCCGCAGGTCGTCGAGGGCTGGTACGGCCAGCCGTACTCGCGCCCGCTCGCCCGCACCCGCGAGTACGTCGACATCGTGCGGCAGGTGTTCGCCCGCGAGCGCCCCGTGACCGCGTCCGGCAGGTTCTTCCAGCTCCCCGTCCCCGCCGACGCCGACGGCGCGACCGGGCTCGGCAAGGCGCTGAAGCCGACGGTCCACCCGCTGCGCGCGGACCTGCCGATCGTGCTGGCGGCACAGGGCCCCCGCAACGTGGCGCTGGCCGCGGAGATCGCCGACGGGTGGATGGCGGGCTTCTACGCGCCCCGTGCCGACGCCGAGCACCGGGCGCTGCTCGCGGAGGGGTTCGCGGCCCGCAGCGAGGAGCGGTCGCCGTCGTCGTCGTTCGAGGTGCTCGCGACGGTCCCCGTCGTCGTGCGCGACGACGTCGAGGAGGCGGCCGACCTGCTGCGGCCGCACGTGGCGCTGTACGTGGGCGGGATGGGCGCCAAGGGCGCCAACTTCCACAAGGCGTCGCTCGACCGGCTCGGGTACGCCGACGCGCTCGACGAGGTGCAGGAGCACTTCCTCGCGGGCCGCAAGGCCGAGGCGGCCGCGGCGGTGCCGCTGGCGCTCATCGAGGAGGTCGCCCTGGTGGGGCCTCCTGCGAAGGTGCGTGCCGACCTCGCCCGGTGGAGGTCGACCGCGGTGACGACGCTGCTGCTGCAGGGCGACCCGGCGTCGGTGCTCCAGACGCTCGCGGCGGCGCAGGCCGACGAGGGCGGCGTCGGCGGGACGATCCGCTCGGCGGCAGGGCGGACGCTCGCGCGGTTCGCGCCGCGCCGGGTCTGACCCTCAGGCGCGCGGAGCGTCGTCGATGCCGGGGTACCAGATCGCGCGCCGCAGGGCGACACGCGTCCCGTCGCGGGTCAGCGGTGTGCCCTCGGCGCGGAGCGCGTCGAGCGCCGTCGTCGCGTACTGGGGCGGCGGGGCGCCCGAGGCGTTGACCACGCGCCACCACGGCACGGCGTTGGTGTCCTGCGCCGGGCCGACGACGGCGGCGCCGTCGGGAACCAGGTGGGCGTAGCGGCTCCCGGACCCGGCCATGACCTGGCCGACCTGGCGCGGGCCGCCGCGGTGGAGCGTCTCGCCGACGATCTCGGCGATCAGCCCGTACGTCATCGCGCGCCCCGGCGGGATGCGCCGCGCGAGCGCGAGGACGGCGGCCGCGTACTCCTCGACCGGGTCGAGCGGGGCGGCGTCGTCGCGCGGGGTGGTCGGCACGGTCAGCCCTGGCAGACGCCGCACCAGTAGAGCGCCCGCCCAGCGAGGTCCTTGACCAGGACCGGGGCGCCGCAGACGCGGCACGGCAGGCCGTCGCGCTGGTAGACGTAGAACGACTCCTCGCGCGGCACCGCACCGGGCGGCACGGGCGCGCGGCGCTCGTGCCGGCGCGTGGTCACGCCGTACGCGTCGTCGGCGCCGGCGGCGCGGATGCCCGGCGCGTCGGGGCCGCGGTCCTCGGGGCGGGTCGTGACGATCGCGCCCCGCGCGACGCCGTCGTGCATGAGGTCGACCAGGTCGTCCCACACCGCGCCGAGCACCGCGGGGTCGACGTCGCGGCCGGGCCGCAGCGGGTCCAGCCCGGCGCGGAACAGCGACTCGGCCCGGTAGATGTTCCCGACCCCGGCGACGACGCCCTGGTCCATGAGCTGCTGCCCGACGGCGACGCGCGACCGGCGCACCCGGGCCACGAAGACGTCGCGGGCCTCGTCGAGCGAGCCGTGCCCGCCGTCGGACCGGATCGGGTCAGGGCCCAGCCGCGCCTCGACGTCGGCCTTCTGCGCCGTCGTGATGACCTCGCACGCGGCCGGGCCGGTGAGGTCGGCGACGGCGTGCGCGCCGAGCAGCCGCGCGCGCACCGCGCCGCGCGGCGCGGGCACGTCCCACTCCCCCGCGTCGTCCTCAGGCTCCGCGGGAAGCGCGGTCTCGGTCTCGCCGACGCGCGCCCGCGGGGCGCCGATCGCGTGGACGACGGCGGCCGTGCCGTCCGACGCGAACGTCCACGCGCCGTAGAGGCCCAGGTGGACGCGGAGCCACAGCACGTCGCCGGGTGGGTTCGCGAAGCCCAGGAAGAGCTGCTTGCCCCACGCCTCGCTCGCGACGAGCGTGCGGCCGGACAGCAGCGCGGCGCCCGCCGCGAACCGGCCCTGCGGGCTGGAGACGGCGAGCGCCTGGCCGCCGAACAGCCCGGCGAGCGTCCGCGCGAGGCGGTGGACGGTGTGGCCCTCGGGCACGGTCAGCGGGCGTCGCGCGTGGCCTCGTACGCCGACATCTGGTCGATGCGGCGCTGGTGGCGCTCGTCGCCCGAGAACGGCTCGTTGATGAACGCCTCGACGATCGCGGTCGACTCCTCGACGCTGTGCATGCGGCCGCCGACCGCGACGACGTTGGCGTCGTTGTGCTGACGGCCGAGCTTCGCCGTCTCGATCGACCACGCGAGGATCGCGCGGATGCCGGGCACGCGGTTGGCGGCGAGCTGCTCGCCGTTGCCCGAGCCGCCGATCACGATGCCGAGCGAGCCGGGCTCCGCGACGACGGCCTCGGCGGCCGAGATGCAGAACGCCGGGTAGTCGTCCAGGGCGTCGTAGACGTGCGCACCGTGGTCGACGACGTCGTGACCCTCGGAGCGCAGGTGCTCGACGAGGTGGTTCTTGAGCTCGAATCCGGCGTGGTCGGTACCGATGTGAAGACGCATGGTGTCCATTCTGGCGCACGCGCGCGGCACGGTGCCCCGCCGACCGCCCGCGCGACGCCGTGCGCCGTAAGGTGGCGGCCATGACCACAGCAGCTCTGCGGTCCGGCATCGACCTCGACGCCCTGGACCCCGCCACCCGCCCGCAGGACGACCTGTACCGGCACGTCAACGGAACCTGGCTCGCGACGCACGAGATCCCCGCCGACCGTGCGATGGACGGCGCGTTCATGAAGCTGCGCGACCTGTCCGAGGAGCGTGTCCGCGAGATCATCACCGACCTCGCCGCGCAGCCGGACACGGAGCCCGGGAGCACCGCGGCCAAGATCGGCGACCTGTACTCGTCGTTCATGAACACCGAGCGGATCGAGTCCCTCGGCATCGCCCCGCTCGCGGCGGACCTCGCCCTGATCTCGGGCGCGACGTCGCAGGCCGAGCTCACCGGCGTGCTCGGTGCGCTCCAGCGCACGGGCGGCGGCGGGGCCGTCGCGTTCTACGTCGACAACGACGCCAAGGACCCCGAGCAGTACCGCGTCTACCTGTACCAGTCGGGCCTCGGCCTGCCGGACGAGGCGTACTACCGCGAGGACCAGTACGCCCCGATCCGCGAGAAGTACCAGGAGCACGTCGCGCGGATGCTCACGCTCGGCGCGGTCGTGCCGGCGCCGCGCATCGCGCCCGGGCCGAACACGCCCCTGATGGGCGTGGCGCACGACGCCGCGGCGCGCGTGCTCGCGCTCGAGACGAAGCTGGCCGCGCACCACTGGGACGTCGTCAAGGACCGCGACGCCACGCTCACCTACAACCCGACGACGCTGGCGGACCTCGCCGCGAGCGCCCCCGGCTTCGACTGGACGGCGTGGGCGACCGCGCTCGGCGCGCCCGAGCAGGCGATGAGCGCGCTCGTCGTCCGTGAGCCGTCGTACGCGCAGGGCTTCGCCGAGCTGTGGCAGTCCGAGCCGCTGGACGACTGGAAGCTGTGGGCGTCGTACCGCCTCATCACCGCCCGGGCGCCCTACCTCACCGACGTGCTCGTCGAGGCGAACTTCGACTTCTACGGCCGGACCCTGTCGGGCGCCCAGGAGGTGCGCGAGCGGTGGAAGCGCGGCGTCGCCCTCGTCGAGGGCGCGCTCGGCGAGGCGGTCGGCGAGCAGTACGTCGCCCGCCACTTCCCGCCCGCGCACAAGGAGCGGATGGACGAGCTGGTCGCGAACCTGGTGGCCGCGTACCGCGAGTCGATCCAGGGCCTCGAGTGGATGACGGACGAGACCAAGGCGAAGGCGCTGGCCAAGCTGGAGAAGTTCACGCCCAAGATCGGCTACCCGGTCAAGTGGCGCGACTACTCGGCGCTCGTCATCGACCCCGAGGACGTCGTCGGCAACGTGCGCCGCTCCAACGCGTTCGACCTCGACCACGAGCTGGGCAAGGTCGGCAAGCCGCTGGACCGCGACGAGTGGTTCATGACCCCGCAGACGGTCAACGCCTACTACAACCCCGGCATGAACGAGATCGTCTTCCCGGCCGCGATCCTCCAGCCGCCGTTCTTCGACCCCGAGGCCGACGACGCCGTGAACTACGGCGGCATCGGCGGCGTCATCGGGCACGAGATCGGCCACGGGTTCGACGACCAGGGCTCCAAGTACGACGGCGACGGCCGCCTGGAGGACTGGTGGACCGAGGAGGACCGCGCCGAGTTCGAGAAGCGCACCAAGGCGCTCATCGCGCAGTACGACGCGTTCGTGCCGCAGCAGCTCGGCCCCGACGGCGCGCACGTCAACGGCAGCCTGACGATCGGTGAGAACATCGGTGACCTGGGCGGCCTGTCGATCGCCATCAAGGCGTACCGGATCGCGCTGGGCGGCTCGCTCGAGTCGGCGCCGGTCGTGGACGGGCTGACGGCCCTGGAGCGCGTGTTCCTCGGCTGGGCGCAGGTGTGGCAGTCGAAGGGCCGCGACGAGGAGGTCCAGCGCCGCCTCGCCACCGACCCGCACTCGCCGAACGAGTTCCGCTGCAACGGCATCGTGCGCAACGTGGACGAGTTCCACGAGACGTACGGGGTCAAGGAGGGCGACGGGCTGTGGCTGGCGCCGGAGGACCGGGTCCGCATCTGGTGAGCTGACGTCGGGAGGTTTCGACGGGGCTCAACCAGCACCGGCTGCTGGTCGAGCCCCGTCGAGACCACGAGCCCCGTCGAGACCCGGCGGACGCTCAGAACGTCCCGATGCCCGCCTTGGCGATCGAGAAGCCCTTGCCGGTCTTGTCGTCCTTGCAGCTCATCCCCGTGTCGGCGGACGTGCACGTGAACTGAGCCTGCGTGATCGACTGCCCGTACTCGAGCGACTGCAGGCTGTCCGGCGCCTTCTGCGGCTGCTGGTCACCGGGCACGCACGGCGTGCTGATCTCGCCCGCCGCGTTGACCGTCACCCGGTAGCCGACCGACCCGTCGCACCCGTCGACGGGGGCGGGCTGCTGGTTGAGCGTCGCGATCGAGCAGGTGGCGTCGCCGGTCGTGATCGCGCAGGTGATGTTGAGCGACGGCGAGCGGAACTCGGCGAGCTTCTCCGGCGGGGCCTCGCTGGCGGCGTCGGACGGCGCGGCGTCCTGCGTGCTCGCCGACGTCGGGTCGTCGCCCGCCTGCTCGAGGGGGCTGGGCGCCGAGATCATGTTCCACGCGACGACGACCGCCGCGACCAGGAGCACGACGTCGAGCGCGATGAACGCGATCCAGCCGGGCGACAGCCGCTTGCGGACCCCGGCGGCGGTCTCCTCGGGAGCGGCCGCGGCGTACGCGGGCTCGGCCGGGGCGTACGCGGGCTCGGCCGCGGCGTACGCCGGCTCGGCCGCGTAGGGAGCCTGTGCATAGCCGGTCGGCGGGTACCCGGCCGGCGGGTACGCCGTCGGCGGGTACTGCGGCGCGGCCGGCGCGGCGGGGTACTGCGGAGCCGGGGCTGGGGGGTACTGCTGCGCCGCGGGCGCGGCCGGGTACGAGGCCGGCGGGTACGCCTGCGTCGGCTGCTGCCCGTACTGGGGGGCGTACGACGGCGCGGCCTCCTGGGCGGCGGCCGCCTCGGTGAACCAGTCGCCCTGGCTCGGCGCGGACACCTGCTGCAGCGGGAACCCGCCGCGCGGCATCGGCCGGGCGGGCTGCGGGGCGGCGGCCGCGTAGGGGGAAGGCGTCGACGCGCGGGGCGGACGCTGGACGGCGGAGACCCGCGGGACGGGCGCGGGCGGCACCGCGGGGGTGTCCGGCGGCGGCGGGATCGGCACGTGGTGCGTCGACGTCGGACCTGCAGCCGGGACCGCCTGGAACGGCGCGGTCGGGATGTCGTCGTTCGAGGGGACATGACGCGAGGCTGCCTGCGGGTACGCCTCGGCAGGGTCCGGCGGCGGGGGTGGCGGCGGCACGGAGCCCGGGACGTTCGGGCCTGACATGCGGGTACTCCCTCCAGCGTGGACCGGGCGCTGACGACGTGCGTGGCGCCCGGGGTAGCGCGGTAGCGCATCCGGCAGGATGCCACGCCGCGCGGGTGCGAGTCGAATGGGCGCGGGGCGTCAGCCCGCCAGAAACCTGCTGTGCCGGGGCGCAGACGGTGAGAGGATCGCTCGGGGGCCCCGACGTCGCGGCCCGACCGTGCTGCGGGCACCCCGCCCGCGTCATTGATCCATCGAGGGAGAACCTGTGCCCGGACAGAACCTGACCCGCGCCGAGGCGATCGAGCGCGCCGGCGTCGTGACCGCCGTCGAGTCGTACGCCATCGCGCTCGACCTCACGACCGGTCCGACGACGTTCGCGTCGACCACCACCATCCGCTTCAGCGCCACCGAGGGCGGGAGCACGTTCCTCGACCTCGTGGCACCGGCGGTGCGGTCGGTCACGCTCAACGGGCGCGCGCTGGACCCGGCCGAGGTCTTCGCCGACTCGCGCATCGCCCTCGACGGCCTGGCCGCCGAGAACGAGGTCGTCGTCGTCGCCGACTGCGCCTACACCAACACGGGCGAGGGCCTGCACCGCTTCGTCGACCCCGTCGACGGCGAGGTGTACCTCTACACGCAGTTCGAGGTGCCCGACGCGCGCCGCGTGTTCGCCACGTTCGAGCAGCCCGACCTCAAGGCCACGTTCCAGGTCACCGTCACCGCACCCGCCCGCTGGGAGGTCGTCTCCAACCAGCCGACGCCGGAGCCCGTCGCCGGCGAGGCGACCGTCGTCGTCGTCGAGGGCAAGGACGCCGAGCCGACCGCGACGTGGACGTTCGAGCCGACCCCGCGCATCTCCACCTACCTCGTCGCGCTCGTCGCCGGCCCCTACGCCGTCGTGCGCGACTCGCTGACCTCGACCGACGGCCGCGATATCCCGCTCGGCGTGTTCTGCCGCCAGTCGCTGTCGCAGTACCTGGACGCCGACTACATCGTCGACATCACGCGCCGCGGCTTCGCCTTCTACGAGGAGGCGTTCGAGTACCCGTACCCGTTCGACAAGTACGACCAGCTCTTCGTGCCCGAGTACAACATGGGCGCGATGGAGAACCCAGGCTGCGTGACCTTCACCGAGGCGTACGTGTTCCGCGGGTCCGTGCCGGACGGGCGCAAGGAGCGCCGCGTCGTGACGATCCTGCACGAGCTCGCGCACATGTGGTTCGGCGACCTGGTCACCATGAAGTGGTGGAACGACCTGTGGCTCAACGAGTCGTTCGCCGAGTTCGCCTCGACGCTCGCCACGGCCGAGGCCACCGAGTGGACCGAGGGCTGGACGACGTTCGCGGCGTCGGAGAAGACGTGGGCGTACCGCCAGGACGCCCTGCCGAGCACGCACCCGATCGTCGCGGAGATCCGCGACCTCGAGGACGTCTACACGAACTTCGACGGCATCACGTACGCCAAGGGCGCCTCGGTGCTCAAGCAGCTCTACGCGTGGGTCGGCCGCGAGGGGTTCATGAAGGGCCTGGCCGCGTACTTCACGAAGCACGCGTTCAAGAACACCGAGCTGCGTGACCTCCTGGTCGAGCTCGAGGCGACGAGCGGCCGCGACCTCGCCGCGTGGAGCACCGCCTGGCTCGAGACGGCGGGCACGAACACCCTCACGCCCGCTCTCGTCGTGGCCGAGGACGGCACCATCGAGTCGTTCGAGATCCACCAGACGGCGCCCGCCGACCACCCGACGCTGCGCCCGCACCGCCTCGGCATCGGCTACTACGCGCTGTCCGGGTCCGGGGCCGTCGAGCGCACCCACCAGGTCGTCATCGACGTCGAGGGCGAGGTCACGGCCGTCCCCGAGCTCGTGGGAACGAAGCGCCCGGGTCTCATCCTGCTCAACGACGAGGACCTCGCGTTCGCGAAGGTCCGCCTCGACGACGACTCGCTCGCGTTCGCCGTCGCGAACCTCGGCAAGATCAGCGACTCGCTGGCTCGCGGCGTCATCTGGGGCTCCGCCTGGGACGCGGTGCGCGACGGCGAGGCGCCGGCGTCGTCGTTCGTGGACCTCGTGCTGAACAATGTCTCCGCCGAGACGGAGTCGACGACGGTGACGATGGTGCTCGGGCAGCTCGGCACCGCGGCGGGCATCTACGCCGACCCGGCGACCCGGGCCGCGCAGACGAAGCGCGCCGCGGACGCCGTCTGGGAGCTCGCCACGACGGCCCCCGCGGGTTCCGACCTGCAGCTCCAGCTCGTGCGCGCGTTCGCGGCCCTGGCCTCCGGCCTGGAGCACGTCGCCCCGCTCGCCGGGCTGCTGTCCGGTGACGTGGTCCTGGACGGTCGCGAGATCGACACCGACCTGCGGTGGGACCTGCTCCAGGGCCTGGTCGCGCTCGGCGCGGCCGGTGACGCCGAGATCGACGCGGCGCTGGCCGACGACGACACCGCGACGGGCCGGCAGGCCGCGGCACGCGTCCGCGCGTCGAAGCCGACCCTCGCCGACAAGGAGGCCGCGTTCGCGTCGATCGTCGAGGTGGCCGACGTGCCCAACGCGATCATCCGCGCGACGGCCACCGGCTTCCGCCGCGTGACCGACCCGGCCGTCATCGAGCCGCTCGTGGGCCGCTACCTCGACGCGCTCCTGCCGATCTGGGAGTCGCGCTCGTACCAGATGTCGGAGGAGCTCATCGAGGGCCTCTACCCGCTCCCGGTGGCGAACGCCGCCCTGCGCGACGCCGTGACGGGCTGGCTCGACGCCCACCAGGACGCGGCCCCGTCGCTGCGCCGCCTGGTCGTCGAGTCCCTCGCCGACACCGAGCGAGCGCTGACGGCGCAGGCGGTCGACGCCGCGCGCTGACCGGCACGCGACGGCGGGCCGGTGCTCCCCTCGGAGCACCGGCCCGCCGTCTTGTGATCAGCCGTTGAGGACGTTGACCAGGCTGCGCAGGCGCTGCGAGTCGAACAGGTCCTCGAGCAGGATCGGGTTGCCGTTCGCGTCTCCCAACGGGACCTTCCAGTTCGGGTACTCCTGGTCGGTGCCGGGCTGGTTCTGGGCGCGGCGCTCCCCCACCATGTCGACGAGCTGCACGCCGAGCAGGGCGGACGGCGTCTGCCGCAGGTAGCGGTGCATCGCCTCGACGATCTCCCGCTCGGACGCGTGCTCACCGACGAGGCCACGCTCGACGAGCGCGCGCACGAACATCTCGCGCTCCTCGCGGGCCCGCCGGCGCACCGTCTCGACCGGCTCGGTCAGCAGCCCGAGACGCTCGCGCAGGTCGACGTGCTCGCCCGCGAGGTAGCCCGCCGTCGGCGGCATGTCGTGCGTGCCCACCGACGCCATCGTCAGGTGCCGGTACTTCTCCGGCGGCAGCGGGCCGCCGTTCTCCTGCTCGAACCAGAGCACCGACGTGCCGAGGATGCCGCGGTCGGCCAGGTACTCGCGCACCCACGGCTCGAACACGCCCAGGTCCTCCCCGACGACGACCGCGCCGGCGCGCTGCGCCTCGAGGCACAGGATGCCGACCATCGCCTCGTGGTCGTACGTCACGTACGTCCCCGCGGACGCCTTTGAGCCGCCAGGGATCCACCACAGGCGGAACAGACCCAGGATGTGGTCCGCGCGCAGCGCACCCGCGGAGCGCAGCACCGTGCGCAGCATGTCCCGGTACGGGGCGTAGCCCGCCTTGGCCAGCGCGCGCGGGTTCCACGGCGGCTGCGACCAGTTCTGGCCCTGCTGGTTGTACATGTCCGGCGGGGCGCCCACCTCGACGCCGCGCGCCAGGTAGGCACCGTTCGCCCAGGCGTCGGCGCCCTCGGGGTGCACGCCGACGGCGAGGTCGTGCATGATCCCGATCGCCATCCCGGCCTCGCGCGCGATGCGCTGCGCGGCGGCCTTCTGCTCGTCGGCCACCCACTGCAGCCACGCGTAGAACTCGACCCGCTCCGCGAGCTGGGCGCGCAGCGCCGTCACGGCGGGCGAGTCCGGCTGCGACAGCTCGCGCGGCCAGTCCTTGCCCGCGAGGTGCTCGGTGATCGCGCACCACGTCGCGAAGTCGCGCAGACCCTTGCCCTGCTCGGCGACGAAGTCCTCGAACGCCGCCTGGCGGGCCGCGCGGCGGGGCGCCGTGAACACGACCTCGAGGGCGGCCTTCTTGGCCTCCCACACGGCGTCGCGGTCGATCGGGCCCGGGTCCGTCGCCAGGTCCCGCACCGGGTCGGCGGACCACTCGACCAGCGACCGGTCGGCCGCCGAGAGGTAGGCCGTCTCCGGGATGTCCTCGACCCGCACGTAGATCGGGTTGAGGAAACGGCGCGACGTCGGCAGGTACGGCGACGGCGTCATCGGCACGGTCGGCTCGGCCGCGGCGAGCGGGTTGACGGCCACGAAGTCGGCGCCGCCGCGGTGCGCGGCCAGCCACGCGATGTCGGCGAGGTCGGCGAGGTCGCCCAGACCCCACGACGTGCGCGAGCGCACCGAGTAGAGCTGCACCAGCAGACCCCAGACCTGCCCCTCCTCGACGGCCTGCGGCAGGGTGAGCCGCTGCGGCGTGACGACCAGCGTCGTCCGCGCCTCCGCGCCGTCGGACGTCGCGTGCAGGGTGTGCCAGCCCAGCGGCAGGTCCGCCGGGACCCCGAACGTCGCCCGGCCGATGAGGCGGCCGTCGACCATGCGCGGCTCGACGTAGACGTCGAGCTGGTGCAGGTCGCGGCGCTCCCGGTGCGCGCGACGGGCCGCCAGCGGCTCCGCGCCGTCGATCTCGACCCACACCTGGACGCTCGACCCGTCGGTGACGTGCACCGGCACGGTCGCGTCGACGCCCTGCCGCACGACGACGGTGGGCGGCAGCGCCTGGCGCCACTCGTCGTCGCGCGCGAGCGCGAGGGACATCTGCACCTGGTTGCGGGAGGTCGCGGGCACACCGAGGGCCTCGAGCACCGCGACGAGCGTCGAGGAGCGGACCTGGTGGGACTGGCCGTCGAACCCGTAGAACTCGGTGCGGACCCCGTGGACGTGGGCGAGCTCGAGAAGCTCGGGGGGTACCTCGTCAGTCGGCAGGCTCGTCTGGCTCACGGGTCGATCCTGCCACTTGGCCAGGAACGATGCGTGGTCGTGACCGAGGACGTTCGCCACGTCTGCGCGCGGCCGCGCCCGGGTGCCGCTCGCCTCGCCTGAGGACGGCAGGTCGCGCCGCTACCGTGGGCACGTGATCGACCTCGTCTCGGCCCTGCTCGCCGCTGCCTCCCGCCTGCCTGCCGACGCGCCCGAGCCTGGCCCGTCCTCCGACCCTGAGGTCACGGACGCGCTGTTCGACTTCTGGGAGTGGTTCGTCGGCTGGCCGCTGCGGGTCATCCTCATCGTGGCGATCGGCGTGGTCGCCCTCGCGCTGGTGCGCAACCTCATCGCACGCGCGACCGACCGCATCGCCAAGGGCTACCACCGCGCGTACATCGAGGCGGAGGAGTCGGACGAGCCCACCGCGAAGCGCGCCAAGGCCCGCAAGATCCTCGTCGAGGACACCCTCGGCCTGGTCACGCCCGAGATGAAGCAGCGTCGCGCACGACGGGCACGGACGGTCGGCTCGGTGCTG
Organism: uncultured Xylanimonas sp.; assembly: GCA_966249365.1. Classification (GTDB taxonomy): domain Bacteria; phylum Actinomycetota; class Actinomycetes; order Actinomycetales; family Cellulomonadaceae; genus Xylanimonas. Next base: position 15,467 of record CBINDH010000026.1, read on the forward strand.
AGATCCGCCGCGACCATCATCATCGTCACCGCCATGGTCCTGTCGGTCCTCGCCGCGGTCGGCGCCGGCGACGTCGT
>CBINDH010000027.1:0-15294 GCA_966249365.1 uncultured Xylanimonas sp.
CCGACCGCGAACCACCAGCGCTGCGGGCCGTGCCCCGACGCGACCGACCCCATGAGCACGAGCGTGTCGAGGTAGACGTGCGGGTTCAGCCAGGTGAGAGCCGCGGCCGTCCCGACCACGGACAGCACGCTGACGCGCAGCCCGGCCTCGTCGGCGCGCAGCGCGTCGTGGCTCGGGCGCAGGCTGCGGCGCGCGGCCAGCGCCGCGTAGACGAGCAGGAAGGCCGCCCCGCCCCACCGCATGGCCGTGCCGAGCCACGGGACGGCGTCGAGCAGCACGCCGGCTCCGGCGATGCCCGCGGTGATGAGCACGACGTCGGAGACGGCGCAGACGGCGACGACGGCGCCCACGTGCTCGCGGCGCAGTCCCTGGCGCAGCACGTACAGGTTCTGGGCACCGATGGCGACGATGAGCGAGAGGCCGAAGCCGAGACCGGCGAGCGCGGCGAGGAGTGGTGTAGGCACCCGACGACGGTAGGTCGATGGCCGAATGTAGTCCAACGAATGTTTCTGAAGAAGCATCAATGTTGCTTATGATGCGCGGATGGAGCTCGCCCAGCTCGAAGCACTCGTCGCCGTCGTCGACGAAGGGTCCTTCGACGCCGCAGCACGCCTGCTCCGCGTGACGCCGTCCGCGGTCAGCCAGCGCATCAAGGCGCTCGAGACCTCGGCCGGGACGGTGCTGCTGCGGCGGTCGCGCCCGGTGGCGCCCACGCAGGCGGGCACCGACGTCGTCCGGTCGGCCCGGCAGGTGCTCGCCGTCGTGCGCGAGTCGGGGCTGCCGCGCCCCCGTGGTACGGGAGGGGGCCTTCCGCTCGTGCCCATCGCCATCAACGGCGACTCCCTGCACACCTGGGCGCTGCCCGCCCTCGCCGCCGTCGGGCACCTGGCCGTGTTCGACGTGCACCGCGAGGACCAGGACTACTCCGCAGAGCTGCTGCGGCAGGGCGAGGTCATGGCGGCCGTGACCACGCAGGCCACGCCCGTGCAGGGCTGCGTGGCCGTGCGGCTCGGGGTGATGCGGTACAGGCCGTTCGCGACGCCCGCGTTCGTCGCGCGCTGGTTCCCCGACGGCGTGACGCCCGAGGCGCTCGCCGCGGCGCCCGTGATGATGTTCGACCGCAAGGACGACCTGCAGGACCGGTACCTGCGCACGCGGGGCGGTGCCGCCGTCGAGCCGCCCCGGCACTACGTCCCGTCGTCGGACGACTTCGGGCGGGCGGTGCGGCTCGGGCTCGGCTGGGGGCTGCTGCCGGCCGAGGACTCGGCGGACGCCGAGGCGGCCGGCGCGCTCGTCGACCTCGACCCCGGCAGGCACGTCGACGTCGAGCTCCACTGGCAGCAGTGGTCGCTGCGCACACCGGTGCTCGACGCCGTCGCGACGGCGATCCGTGCGGCCGCGCGGGAGGCGCTGCTGCCGTGACCGCGGAGGGCGCGTGCCGTCAGGCGCGGGCGTCCGCCTCGAGAGCGCGGTATGCCGCCTCCGCGTCGAGGATCATGCCGTGTGCGTCGGCGTGGGGCTCGTCCGCGAGGGCGAACGTGTCGGCGGGGACCCCGTCGAGGCTCGGCATCATCGTGGCCAGGCGCGGGCGCCACGCCTCCGCCTTGGCGGGGAAGCAGCGGCCCAGCAGCTCGACCATGGCCGAGACGGCCGTCGACGCGCCGGGGGAGGCGCCGAGCAGGCCCGCGATCGAGCCGTCGGCGGCCGCGACCACCTCGGTGCCGAACTCGAGCACCCCCTTGCCGTCCTTGTCGCGCTTGATGACCTGGACGCGCTGCCCGGCGGTGATCTTCTCCCAGTCCTTCGGGTGCGCCTCGGGGTAGAACGCCTGGAGCGTCGTGAACTTCGTCTCGGGGCGGGCGACGAGCTCCCCGACGAGGTACTGGGTGAGGTCCATGTTCTTGATGCCGGCGCCGAGCATCGACGTGAGGTTGTGCGCGCGCAGCGACGTGAGCAGGCCCAGGTACTTGCCCTTCTTGAGGTACTTGGGGCTGAACCCGGCGTAGGGGCCGAACATCAGGTACGACTGCCCGTCGACGACGCGCGTGTCGAGGTGCGGCACCGACATGGGCGGTGCGCCGACGTCGGCCTTGCCGTACACCTTGGCGTGGTGGCGAGCGACGATCTCCGGGTTGGACGTGCGCAGGAACTCGCCCGAGATGGGGAATCCGCCGAAGCCCCTGATCTCCGGGATCCCGGCCGACTGCAGCAGCGGCAGTGCGCCACCGCCCGCGCCGACGAACACGAAGCGGGCCGTGACCGTGTGGAAGCGGCGCGGCGCGTTCCACGAGCGGTCCTTGACCTTGAGCTTCCAGCCGCCGCCGCGCGCACGGCGGATCGAGCGCACCTCGTGCTGGAGGCGGACGTCCGCGCCGCGCGCCACCATCGAGTCGACGAGCTGGTGGGTCAGCGCGCCGAAGTCGACGTCCGTGCCCGCGGTGTTGCGGGTCGCGGCGACGGGCTCGTCCGCGTCACGTCCCTCGACCAGGAGCGGCGCCCAGGCCGCGATCTGCGCCCGGTCGGTCGTGAACTCCATGTCGTTGAACAGCCGGTGCGCCGACAGCGTCTCGTGACGGCGGCGCAGGAAGTCGACGTTCTTCTCGCCGCGCACGAACGTCATGTGCGGGGTGCGCTGGATGAAGTCGGTGCTCGTCAGCGCGCCCTGCGCGAGCAGATGGTGCCAGTACTCCCGCGACACCTCGAACTGCTCGTTGATGCGCACGGCCTTCGAGATGTCGATCGAGCCGTCCTTGCGCTCGGGCGTGTAGTTGAGCTCGCACAGCGCGGCGTGCCCCGTCCCGGCGTTGTTCCACGGGCTAGACGACTCGAGTGCGACGTCGTCGAGACGCTCGTACAGGCGGATCGTCCAGGACGGCTCGAGCTGCTGGAGCAGCGAGCCGAGGGTGGCGCTCATGATGCCGCCTCCGATGAGGACGACGTCGACCTGATCCGTACCGTTCAGGGAGTCAGCAGTCACGGTCTTCGAGTTTATGAGTAGTTGAAAACCGTCACGAAATCCGCGATCGGTCTATGAACCAGATCACAACGGGACGTCACTTCCGGCGTGAGTTGCGTCACGTGCGGGCGTGGACGGGCGGCCGGCGGGAGGCGTGTCGCACGGCATCATGCCCCCATGACCGTGCCAGGGACCGCACTCCTCGTGATCGACATGCAGGTGGACGTGATGGCGGGATGCCACGACGCCGACGGTGTCGTCGCACGCGCCGCCGCGCTCGTGGACCGGGCCCGCGGCGACGGCGTGCCCGTGATCTGGGTGCAGCACTCGGACGCCGACCTCGGTCGGGGCACGCCGGGCTGGGAGCTCGCCGCGGGGCTGACACCCGTCGACGGCGAGCCGGTCGTGCACAAGACCTACCGCGACAGCTTCGCCGACACCGGGCTGGCGGCCGTCCTCGACGGGCTCGGCGTCCGGCGCGTCGTCGTCTGCGGCGCGCAGTCCGAGTTCTGCGTGCGCACAACGGCGCAGGCCGCAGCCGCGCGCGGCTACGACGTCACGCTCGTCGGCGACGTCAACACCACGCGCGACACCGAGGCCGACGGCATCGCGATCGACGCTGCGCAGATCATCGCGCTCACGAACACGTACTTCCGCGGGCTGCGGTACCCGGGCATCACGTCCGACGTCGCCGTGGCAGCAGACGTCGCGCTGACCTGAACGCCACGGACGTACCGTGGGTTCTCGTGGGGACCGACGGCTCGACGACGACGGCGGTGCAGCGCCGTGTGCTGCTCGTCGCGATCCTCGCGACCTTCGTCGCCTTCCTCGACGGGACCGTCGTCACGGTCGCCCTGCCGGCCATCGGGCGGGATCTGGGCGGCGGGGGCGAGGCCGCGCTCGTGCTCCAGCAGTGGGTCGTCGACGCCTACCTCGTCACCCTCGGATCGCTCATCCTGCTCGCCGGGTCGCTCAGCGACGTGCACGGCAGACGGCGCGTGCTCGCCGCCGGGCTCGCGGGCTTCGCCGTCGCGTCCGCCGCGTGCGCGCTCGCCCCGACCGGGCCCGTGCTCGTCGCCGCACGGGCGCTGCAGGGCGTCGCCGGGGCCCTGCTCGTGCCGAGCTCGCTCGCGATGATCGTCTCCTCGTTCGAGGGAGAGGAGCAGGGTCGCGCGATCGGCCGGTGGACGGCGTGGACCGGAACGGCGGCGATCGTCGGGCCGCTCGTCGGCGGGCTCCTCGTCGACACGCTCTCCTGGCGGTTCGTGTTCTGGCTGACCGTCCCGGTCTGCGTCGGGACCCTCCTGCTGCTCGGCCCGCTGCCGCACGGCACCCGCGCCCCCGGCCGGCGGCTCGACGTCGCCGGCGCCGTCCTGGCCGCCGTCGGGCTCGCCGCGACCGTGACCGCGCTCATCGAGGCCGAACGGCTCGGGTGGGGCCACACGCTCGTGGTGGGCGGCCTGGTCGTTGGCGCGGCCGCCCTCGTCGCGTTCCTCGTGCGCCAGTCCCGCACCCCCGACCCGATGCTGCCCCTGCGCCTCTTCTCGATCCGCAACTTCGCGTGGGGCAACGCCGCGACCTTCGCGATCTACGGGGCGCTCGGGTTCGGGGGCTTCCTCGTCACGCTGTTCCTCCAGCAGGTGGCCGGGTACCCCGCGACCCTCTCGGGCGTCGCGCAGCTCCCGCCGATGTTCGCCCTGCTGTTCCTCTCCGGCCGGTTCGGGGCGCTCGCCGGGCGCTGGGGCGCCCGCCCGTTCATGACCGTCGGGCCGCTGCTCGCCGCCGCCGGGTTCCTGCTCATGCTCGCCACCGACGCAGGAGCGGCCTACTGGACGCAGGTGTTCCCCGGGCAAGTGGTGTTCGGCCTCGGGCTCGCCGTGACGGTCGCGCCGCTCACCGCCGCCATCCTCGGCGCGCCGCCCGCCGCCGACGCCGGGATCGCCTCGGCCGTCAACAACGCCGTCGCGCGCGTCGCCGGGCTCGTCGTCGTGGCGCTCGCGGGCGTGATCCTCGGCGGCGCGCTCGACGTCGGGACGTTCCACCGCGGGCTCGTCGTCACGGCGGCGCTGTTTGCCGTCGGCGGGCTGCTCAGCCTCGCGGGGATCCGGGGGCGCACCGCCGCGTGAGCACGGCGGCCTAGGAAGGGGTGCGCCAGACGCTCACGTGCGACGTCGACTCGGCGGTGAACTGGGCCCGGTCCCAGCCTGCCCAGCGGTGCTCGAGCGTCATCCCGGCGAGACGCGCCATGAGGTCCAGCTCGGCGGGCCACACGTACCGGTAGTGGTGGTCCCAGGAGCGGAACGTGCCGTCCGGCTGGCGCGTGTAGTGGTGCGACACCGACACCTGCGTGACCGTGTCGAAGGTGTCGAAGCCCAGGTGGTCGGGTGAGACGTCGAACGGCACCGCCGTCTGCGTCGGCGGCAGGAGGCGCAGCGGGGGCACCTCGACCTCGACGACGAACCGGCCGCCCGGGGCGAGGTGCCGGGCCGCGTTCGCGAAGCACGCCACCTGGGCGTCCTGCGCGTAGAGGTTCCCGATCGTGTTGTAGACCAGATACACGAGCGCGTACGACCCGGCGTCGGGCGCCGTGGCCGAGGCCATGTCGCCGACGACGACGGGGATCGTCGCCGCGTCCGCCTTCGTGCGCAGCACCGCGACCATGGGCTCGGCGAGCTCGATCCCGGCCACGGCAACGCCCCGCGCGCGCAGCGGGACGCCGATGCGGCCCGTGCCGATCGCGAGCTCGAGGGCCGGGCCGCCGCCCGCCAGGTCTTGGAGGACGTCGACCGTCGGGCCGACCACCTCGGAGGAGTTCATCGGGTCGGCCGGGTCGTCGTAGCTCGCGGCGTGGGCTTCGGTCCACAGGTCGCTCGGAATCACGGGTCCACCGTGGACCCGCCGCGCCGGGGCGGTCGAGCCGTTTTGGGCTCGACCCGTGTCGGTGGCGGGGGTCAGTATCGACCCCATGCCCGCGACGACCGCCCGCTGGGGTCCCCTCGCGTTCTGGGACGAGCTGCCGCGTGACGGGCGGTGGCTCCTGTCCACCATCGTCGTGCAGTTCTTCGGGCGCGGCCTGACGCTGCCCTTCACGATCATCTACCTGCACGAGGTCCGCGGGTTCTCGCTCGGCCTCGCTGGCACGCTCATGGGCCTGATCGCGGTGACCGGCCTGGTGACCACCGGGCCTGCCGGCGTGCTGGTCGACCGGCTCGGGGCACGCGTCGTCGTCCTCGCCGGCCTGCTGGCAGCGATGGCCGGGCTCGGGCTGCTGGCCGTGGCGACCGTGCCGTGGGTCGCGGCCGTGGCGCTGTGCCTGTTCGGCATCCAGCTCGGGGTGGCGTGGCCCGCGATGAACGCGCTCGTCGCGACCGTCGTCAGCGGCGACCTGCGGCAGCGCTACTACGGCGTCAACTTCGCGCTGCTCAACCTCGGCATCGGCGTCGGTGGCGTCGTCGGCGGGCTGATGATGGACGTCGAGCGTCCGAACACCTTCGTCACCGCGTTCGCGGTCAACGCCCTGTGCTTCGTGCCCGCGGTGCTCGTTCAGCTCGGACCCCTGCGCCACCTGCACGGCCGCGCGGCGCGGCCCGAGGCGGGCGACACCGCCGCGGCGCCCGTCATGGGCTACCTGGCGATCCTGCGCACCCCCGCGGTCGCGTGGCTGACCGGGCTCGCGCTCCTCGCGTCGTTCGTGGGCTACGGGCAGATGGAGGGGGGATTCCCCGCGTTCGCACGGCAGGCGTCGGAGGTCTCGACGCGCGTCGTCGGGTTCGCGTTCGTCGTCAACACCGTGGTGATCGTGGTGCTGCAGTTCTGGGTCATGGGCCGGGTGCGGGGCAAGCGCCGCACCCGCGCGCTCATGGTGATGGGCCTCGTCTGGGCGGCGTCCTGGGCCGTGCTGGGCGCGACGGGCCTGGTCAGCGGCACGGTGGCTGCGGTCGTCGGCGTGCTCGCGTTCCACGCGCTGTTCGGGTTCGGCGAGACGATCCTCCAGTCGGCGATGCCGTCGATCCTCAACGACCTCGCGCCCGACCACCTGCGCGGGCGGTACAACGCGATCCAGTCCGCGGCGTTCCAGGTCGGGAGCCTGGCCGGGCCCGTCGCGGCCGGGTTCCTGCTCGAGCACCGGCTGTCGGCGGCGTTCATCGGCATGCTCGTGGTCGGGTGCGTGGCGATCGTCGCGGTGCTCGCGGCGCTCGAGCGCACGATCACGCCCGTGGTCAACGGCGTCGGCGCGGACGGCGCGGCCGGGGTCGTGACCGCCGACGATGTCGGTGCCACGTCCCCGGCCGGCCAGGCGGACCCTCAGTCGTAGTAGTCCGCGACGTCCTCCTCGACGGCCGCAAGCTGCTCGGCGTCGTACGCGGCATGCTCGCCGGGGAGGTACGTGACCGCGGCCAGGCGTCCGGAGAACCGGAACGCGCCGTGGCGTTGGTACACGCCCCAGTGCACGGGGCCGCCGCGGTTGACGCCGACGTCGATGCCGCTGAACGGTGCCATCCCGAGCAGCATGGTCACGGAGTCGAGGCCCCCGCGAGGCACGCCGTCGACCGAGACGTCGACGTGCCACCGGAAGTCGGGCAGCCACGTGAACGACACCCGCACCTCGCCCGTGTCGAGCTCGCCGAGCGGCACCTCGTGGAGCCGCCCGTACTCGTTGTACGCGAGGTGGAGCACCCCGTCCTCGACGTACAGCGAGTACCCACCGCCCTGGTCGCCGTGCGCCACGAGCACGCCCTCGCCGGGCTCTCGCACGTCGGCCACCACGTCGAACGAGCGCAGCGACGTCAGCCTGGACGACCGGTACCGCTCGAGACGTGCGGCGGACGGGAGGAGTCGCACGGGCCGTTCGAGCACCTTCTCGGCGGGGCGGCGGCCCGGTGCGAAGGCGGCGCCGAGCGGGAAGACGGTGTTGCGCCACGCCGCGTCCTCCCAGGCGGCGGCCAGCTCCGCGACGCGCTCCGGCTCCTTGGCTGCAAGGTCGACGAGCTCGTTGGGATCCTCGTCGACGTGGTACAGCTCCCACCGCGGGTCGGTGATCGACCTGGCGGGCGTGTGGAGCGACACGAGCTTCCAGCCGTCGCGGTAGTAGCCGCGCGAACCGCCGAACTCGGCGTACTGCTCGGGGTGCGTCGAGGCCGCCGCCGGGTCCGTGAGCACCGGACGCAGCGAGACACCGTCGACCTCCTGCGTCGGCACGCCGTGACGCACGGCCAGCCGCCCCACCCCGGCCAGGTCGAGCAACGTCGGCGTCAGGTCGGTGACGTACTGGTACTGACGGCGGATGCCGTCGTCGTCGGCGTTCCGTGGCAGGCCCGCCGGCCACGACACGAGGAACGGTACGCGCACGCCACCCGCGTGGGTCTGGCCCTTGTAGAAGCGGAACGGGGTGTTGGAGACCTGCCCCCACCCCCGCGGGTAGTGGACCATGGAGCGGGGCGTCCCGATGACGTCGGGGTCCCGGGCGACGTCCGCCTCCCAGTCCTGCGGCAGACCGGCGATGTGCACGAACCGGGAGAAGTACGAGCGCGTACCCTCGGGGCCGCCCTCGGCCGTGCCGCCGTTGTCGGACGTGAACACGACGATCGTGTTGTCGAGCTCGCCGAGGTCGTCGATGACGCCGAGCAGGCGGCCGAGATTCTCGTCGACGTTCGCCACCATGGCGGCGTAGACCTCCATGTAGCGCGCGTAGAGGTCCTGGGTGGCGGCGTCGAGGCTGTCCCAGGTGGGCACGTCGAAGCCGGGCTCGGTTGCGGACGGCGGCAGGGGCGTCTGCGGCGGGAAGAGGCCCAGTTCGAGCTGGCGTGCGTGCCGGGCACGTCGCACCTCGTCCCACCCGGCCGCGTACGCGCCGCGCTGTGCCGCGATGTCCGCAGGCTTGGCGCCGAGCGGCCCGTGCATCGCATGGTGCGCGAAGTACAGGAAGAACGGCTTGTCGGGCTCCTGCGCGCGAAGCGTGGCGAGCTGCGCGATCGCGTCGTCGGTCAGGTCGTCGGTGAGGTAGTAGTCCGTCGGCCAGTCGTCGCGGTTCACCGGGGTGTTGTCGCGCACGAGCTGGTTGGGGTGGAAGAACGAGTTCAGCCCCTCGAGCGTGCCGTAGAAGTGGTCGAAGCCGCGTTGCAGCGGCCACGACGACTTGTCCGCGCCGTCGTGCATGAGCGCGTCGCGCGTGAGGTGCCACTTGCCGAACGCGTACGTCGCATAGCCCGCGGCGCGCAGTGACTCTGGGAGCGTGGCGACGTCCTGGTCGATCTCCAGGCGCAGGTTGGGGAATCCCGGGTCGGAGTTCGCCACCGACGCGAAGCCCGCCCGGTGCGGGTTCAGACCCGTCATGATGGCCGCCCGGGCCGGGGAGCAGACCGGGGTGGTGTGGTAGTTCGTCAGCCGGTAGCCGCGCTCGGCCAGGGCCGTCAGGTGCGGCGTCGAAATCTCCGAACCGTAGGGCGCGACATCGGAGTACCCCATGTCGTCGAGGATGACGACGACGATGTTCGGGGCACCGGGCCGGGCACCGCGCGGGCGCGGCCACGCGCGGGTCGACTCGCGCGCTGTCGTCGCGACGCGTCCCGGGAAGCGCTCGTACCCGCGGGCGTGCGCGGGGACGTCAGGGTGCTGTGCGGTCACTTGGCGCCTCCGGCAAGGACGTCGTTGAGACGGTCGTCGAACTGGGTGGAGACGTCGAGGGGCTCCTGGATCAGCCCGAGCTCTGTGTACGCGTCGGCCTGCTGCTGCTGGAGCGCGACCACCTGGTCGTCGATGGCGACCCAGCCGGCGGCCGAGCGGGCCCGGACGGCCTTGGCCAGCTCGATGGGCAGGCCCGTCAGATCGGCGAAGGTTGCCGCCCACTCGTCGCCGTGCGCGACGGCCCACTCCTGCGCGCGGCCGAGCCGGCCGAGGTAGTCGGCGATGGCCGCGGCCTTGCCTGCGTCGGCCAGCGCGGCGTCGGTCGCCACGGCGTACGAGTAACCGCTCGTGATGCCCGCGCCCGAGCCGACGACGACGGCGCCGCCGGCCTTGAGCTGCGCGAGCGTGGGGTCGAGCGACGCCACGGCGTCGACGTCGCCCTTGGCGAGCGCTGCGGGCGCGTCGGTCAGGGGCAGCTCGACCGGAGTGATGTCGTCGTACGACAGCCCCGCCTCCTCGAGGGCCCGCACGACGGTGTACTGCAGGATCGTGGCGGGCAGGACCGCGACCCTCTTGCCCTTGAGGTCGGCGACGGACGTGATGCCGGAGTCGGGGTTCACGACGATCTCGACGTACGCCTCACCCTGCTTGACCGACCGCTGGACGCCGACGACCTTGATGGGCAGGCCTCCGACCTGCGCGAAGATCGACGGGGTGTCGGCCTGGAGCGACAGGTCGACCGCACCGGACGGGACGGCCTCCATGAACGCCGGGCCGGAGGGGAAGAGCGAGTACTCGACCTGGTAGGGCAGGTCGTCGGCCTCGCCGGCGGCCTCGAGCAGCTTCTGCTGGGTCGGTGCCGAGCCGAGCTCGCCGACGTGCAGGGTGACGCCTGACAGGTCGCTGCCGTCGGTCGTGGCGTCCTGACCGGCGGCGTCAGCGCTCGGGGAGCAAGCCCCGAGGGTCAGCGCGGCGAGGGTGCCGAGGGCGACGGCGAGAGCGCCGGCCTTCGTGCGGGATGTGATCGTGGCCATGGTGGTGCCTCTCTTCGGTGTCGTGGTGAGGAGGTCAGTGGTCGTCGTCGCCGACGCCGAGCTCGGCGAGCAGCCGGGCGCGCAGCGCGGCGAAGCCCGGGTGCGCGCGTCGGCCGACCGTCGGCAGGTCGATCCGCTCGTCGAGCGAGAGCCGCCCGTCGGTCAGGACGAGGACGCGGTCCGCGAGCAGCACGGCCTCGTCGACGTCATGCGTGACGAGGACGACGGCGGGGGAGTAGCGGGCGACGAGGTCGCGCAGCAGGCGGTGCATCTTGATGCGCGTCAGCGCGTCGAGCGCGCCGAAGGGCTCGTCCATGAGCAGGAGCTCAGGGGCGGCCGCCAGGGCCCGGGCCAGGGCGACGCGCTGCTGCTCGCCGCCGGAGAGCTGCCGGGGCCAGGCGCGGGTGCGGTCCCCGAGGCCGACGTCGTCGAGCAGGGTGCGCGCTCGGTCACGGGCCGCGCTGTCGCGCAGGCCGAGGAGGACGTTGGGCAGCACCCGAGCCCACGGCAGGAGGCGCGAGTCCTGGAAGGCGACGCCCGGCAGCGCGGGCACACGGATGGTCCCCTGGGCTTCGGTGTCGAGCTTGGCGAGGATGCGCAGCAGCGTCGACTTGCCCGAGCCGGAGCGGCCCAGGAGAGCGACGAACTCGCCGCGGCGCACCTGGAGGTCGATGTCGCGCAGGACGCCCCGCCCGTCGAAGGTGCGCGAGACGCCGCGCGCGTCGATGACGACCGGCGTCGCCCCTGCCGCGCCCGTAGGTTCCGCGGTCACCGTGCCTGAAGTGTCGAGGACCATGACAGGGCCTTCCTCTGGATGAGCCGGACGAGGGTGTCGGAGCCGAGGCCGAGCAGCGCGTACACGCCGAGCCCGACGAGGATCACGTCGGTGCGAGAGACGGTGCGGGCCTGGGTCATGAGGTAGCCGATGCCGGCGCTGGCGTTGATCTGCTCGGCGACGACGAGCACCAGCCACGAGATCGAGGTGGCGAAGCGCAGCCCCGTGAGGAAGCCGGGCAGGGCGCCGGGCAGGACGACGTGGCGCACCAGCGCAAGCCGCCCGAGGCCGCGCGTCGTGGCGAGCTCGACGAAGCGAGAGTCCACGCTGCGGATCGCCGCGTGGGTGTTGATGTAGACCGGGAAGGTCACGGCGAGCGCGACGAGCAGGATCTTGGTGGGCTCGCCGATGCCGAACCAGACGATGACGAGCGGCTGGAGGGCGAGGATGGGCAGCGACCGCAGCATCTGGACGTTGGAGTCGACGAGCAGCTCGGCCGTCCGCGACAAGCCGGTGAGCAGCGCGAGCGCGACGCCGACCACCAGCCCGATGCCGAGGCCCGTCAGTGCGCGGCCGAGCGACACGCCCAGGTTCTCCTGGAGCTTGCCCGAGGTGACGAGCTCGACGGCTGCGTCCCAGACCGTTCCGGGCGAGGGCAGTAGGATCGGGGAGATCCACTGCTGTGCCGTGGCGAGCCACCACAGGGCGAGCACGAGCAGCGGGCCGACGGCGCGGCCGGCGGCCTGGGAGAGGCGCCGGAGCCCGGACGGCGTCGTGGGCGCACGGTGGAACCGGTCGTCGACGCCGACGCGGACCGATCCGTCGGCAGGCAGCGCGTCTGACCGCGGACGGGCTGGAGGTGCTGGAGCAGGTGGGGCGGACATGGGTGTCCTCTCGGATTCTGGGCACGCCCAGGACACCCGCGACGAAGGGTCGCCGAAGCGACGCGTCAGGGCACGGGTGTGTCAGACGTACGGGGTGGGATGGGGGCGCGGTCGGCTAGCGACGCGCGAGGGGGTTGCTCAGCGGCAACAGCAGCAGGCGCGACAGCAACGCACGGCGCACCGAGGTGCGGTGTTGCGGTGGCTCGCCTGGCTCATGCGCCGAACGTAGCGCCGGATCCGAGTCGCGCCATCCTGGAGCGGGCCCGTCTTGCATGCTGGTCGATCCGGGCCCTCAGCCGACGACGACGAGCTCCCGCGGCGACTCGTTGAGGCGGCGCGCCGCGTCGGGGGCGTCCTCGGGGAACGCGACGACGATGTCCTCGATGCGCACCCCGAACCGGCCCGGCAGGTAGATGCCCGGCTCGACCGAGAAGCACATGCCCGGCTCGATCGGCAGCGTCTCGCCCTCGACCATGTAGGGCGGCTCGTGCGTCGTCAGGCCGATGCCGTGGCCCGTGCGGTGGATGAAGTGCTCGCCGTAGCCCGCGTCGACGATCACCCGGCGTGCCGCGCGGTCGACGTCCTGGCAGGTGGCGCCCGGGCGCACCGCCTCGACGCCCGCCTGCTGTGCCGCGCGCACGACGTCGTGCACCTCCCGCTCCTGGGGCGTCGGCTCACCGACGTGGACCGTTCGCGTGGTGTCGGAGCCGTAGCCGTCGGCCAGCCCGCCGAAGTCGAGCACCACCATGTCGCCGTCCTCGATGACGGTCGCGGACGCGTCGTGGTGCGGGTCGGCGCCGTTCGCGCCCGCGCACACGAGCGTGAAGTCCACCTGCTCGTGGCCGTGCTCGCGCAGCAGCGCGTCGAGCTCGGCAGCCACGTCGGACTCGCGCCGGCCCGCGAACGGCCGCTGCACGATCTGCGCGAAGACGGCGTCAGCGCCCGCCCCCGCGGCGGCCATCCGCGCGACCTCCTCGGGCGACTTGACCGCGCGCAGCATCGGCAGTGCGCTCGTGAACGGCTGCAGGGCCAGGCCGGGCAGGGTGCGCTGCAGGCCGATCACGTGCAACGCCCACGCGGAGTCGCTGATCGCGTACCGTCCGCCGTCGCGCAGGAGCCGCGCGGCGACCGCGTGCTCGTCCTCGCCGTCGGACCACGCGACAGTCTCGACACCGCCCGCGGCGCGGTGCTGCAGGTCGTTCGCCTCGAGGCGCGGCACGACGACGAGGGCCTCGGCGAGGCCGTCGTTCGCGTCGTCCGCGGTGGTGCCCGTCGCGGGGACCACGAGCATGGTCAGCCGCTCGGCGCCCGGGTCGGCGGCGTGCCCCAGGAAGTAGGCGAGGTCCGCGCCCGGGGAGACGAGGATCCCGTCCAGCCCGGCTGCGGCGGCCTGGTCGGCGGCCCGACGACGGCGTTCGGCGTACACGTGCGGCGCGAAGGGAGTCACCCCGTCAGGCTATGCACGACGACCCTGCCGCGCCCGACCTCCGGTCACGTGGGGTTGCAGCGGGCGCGCAGCACCGCGACGAGGCCCACGTCGGGCCGCCACGGCTCGAGGTTCCATGCCCCCTTGTCCCGCGCGCCGACCGCGTGGCACACGAGCTGGTCGTACATGACGGGGGTGTCCGCCTCGGGTTGCGCCTCGACGATCTCGGCCCACAGCGCCTCGACGGCCGTGAAGTCCTCCGCCGTGCGTACCCAGTCGGCCGGGACGACGGCGAGGGAGCGGCCGCCCTCGGCCTCGCCCCAGGTCGCAGACACGAGAGCGGGGCCGTGGTCGGCCGTGGGGCTGGGCGACGGCGACGGCGTCTCGGCACCAGGACCGGAGCTCGACACGCTCGGGGCCGCCGGGGCGGTCGGTGCGTCGGTCGTGGGCGTCGCGCTCGCCGTGCCGTCCTCGGCCCCCGCGGAGCCCACGGTCGGCGTGCACGCCCCGAGCGCCGCGGACAGGACCACCCCGGCCGCGAGCACCCGCACGCTCCGTGACGCGCCACGCGTGCGTCGGGAGCCGGGTCGTGGGGCGGGCATTCCGTCAGCGTAGGGCGGGACCCTGCTCAGGCCTCGACGACGACGTCCTGCGGTTCCTTCTCCGGCCGCCACCCGCGCCAGCGGGCTGCCCGCAACCGTGCCTCGGGGTCGGTGGCGGGGTCGGCGGTCCAGTCCGCGAACTCGACCTCGCCCACGAGGCTCGCCGTGACCCACCGGGCGTGGGCGGCGTCGAGCCGGGGGACGTCCTCGAGCGGGGGCGTCTTGCGCGAGAGCGACGTCAGGCGCGTCGCCAGCTCGCGACGCTCGGCGTCGGAGAAGCCCGTGCCGACCCGGCCCACGTAGCGCAGCCCGTCGCGTCCCGGCACGGCGAGCAGGAGCGACCCGACGAACCGCGGGTCCTCGCGCGGCTCGCCCGCGTGCAGGGCGCGCCAGCCGACGACGACGACCTCCTGGGTGGCCGTGTGCTTGAGCTTGAGCCACTGTCGTGTGCGGCGGCCCGGCAGGTAGGTGGACTCCCGGCGCTTGGCGACGACGCCCTCGAGCCGGAGCGTGCGCGAGAACTCCATGGCCGCGTCGAGGTCGCCGTCGAACGCCTCGGGCAGATGCACCGGCCGCTCGGCGTCCAGGACGCTGAGGAGGATCTCGCGGCGCTCGTCGTACGGGGCGTGCAGCAGCGACCGCTCCCCGACCTGGAGCACGTCGAAGACCATGAGCTCGACCTTGCCCGCGTGCTGCTGCAGGCGGCGGAAGTCGGGTCGGCCCGCAGAGTCGAGCGCGACGATCTCGGCGTCCAGGACGACGGGAAGGTCACCCGTGACCTGCTCGGCGAGGGGGGCGAGCTCCGGGTACGTGCGCGTGAAGTCCTGCCCGGAGCGGGACAGGTAGCGTGCGACGGGGGTCCCGTCGGGTCCCTCGTCGACGACGGCGAGCGCCCGGTACCCGTCCCACTTCATCTCGAAGGCCCACTCGTGGTCGCTCGCGCCGGTCAGGGCCCGCACCTCGGCCGGGTCGGCGGCCGACGCGAGCATGGGC
>CBINDH010000028.1:0-14773 GCA_966249365.1 uncultured Xylanimonas sp.
CGTCTCCGACGACGGGGCGCGGCTCGCCTCACGTTCCGTGGACGAGCGCCGCCGGCACGCCGAGCAGCTCGCCCCGATGGTCGCCGCGGTGCTCGACGAGGCCGGCCTGACCCGGGCCGACGTCACCGCCGTCGTCGCCGGGACGGGCCCCGCGCCCTTCACCGGGCTGCGGGTCGGGCTCGTCACCGCGCGCACCCTCGCGCTCGCGCTCGGCGTGCCCGTCCTGGGCGTCCCGTCGCTCGACGCCCTCGCCGTCCAGGCCGTCGCCGACCTCGGCCTCGCGCCCGACGACGAGGTGCTCGTGGCGACCGACGCCCGACGCCGCGAGGTGTACTGGGCGCGCTACCGCGTCGTCGCGCACGAGGGCCCGCACGGGGTGCCCGTCGTCGAGACCCTTTCCGGGCCCGATGTCGGCAAGGCCGCCGCCGTCGACACCACACCGCCCGCGGGCGCGCGGCTCGCCGTCGTCGGGGAGGGTGCCACGCTCTACCCGGACGCCCTGGTCGCCGACGAGGACGCGCCCACGCTCCCCGACGCGACCGTGCTGGCCCGCGTCGCGCTCCAGCGGCGTGCCGTCGGCCGCGACCTGCCGACCGAGCCCCTGTACCTGCGGCGCCCCGACGTGCACGTCCCCGCCCAGGCCGTCCCCGGAGGTGCGCGATGATCGACGACGCCGTGACCCTCGAGACCCCCGGCGCGGTGGGCTTCCACCTGCGGCCGCTGCGCCGCGCCGACTTCGACCGCGTGCTCGAGCTGGAGCGCGAGCTGTTCGGCGGAGGCGCGTGGACGTACGGGATGCTCGCCGAGGAGCTCGCCGCCTGGGGGCGCTGGTACATCGTCGCGGAGGAGAACACGCCCGAGGTCGTCGGCCGCCAGGCGGCCGGCCGTGGGCGCGGCTCGGTGTTCGGGCTGCGCGAGCACACGCGCGTCGTGGGGTACGCGGGCCTGTGGTTCGACGGCGACGTCACCCAGGTCATGACCGTCGGCGTCGACCCCGCCTGGCAGCGCCGGGGCGTGGGCCGCGCCCTCATGGAGGCGCTCATCCGCC
This sequence comes from uncultured Xylanimonas sp., assembly GCA_966249365.1. GTDB lineage: Bacteria > Actinomycetota > Actinomycetes > Actinomycetales > Cellulomonadaceae > Xylanimonas. The sequence goes on from CBINDH010000028.1 coordinate 1,049, forward strand.
GCTCCGTCGAGCTCAAGGCGTCCGCGATCCTGCTCGAGGTGCGCGTCGACAACCTCCCGGCGCTCGCCCTCTACGCCGACCTCGGGTTCGAGCGGATCGGCGTGCGCAAGCGCTACTACCAGCCCGAGAACAAGGATGCGTACACGATGCGGCTGATGCTCACGGAGGAGCCCCGATGACCGACGCCCGTGCGGCCGTCCTCGTGAGGGTCGACGAGCTGGCGGCCGACCTCGGCCTCGCCGGCACCGACCCGACCCCCGGCCCGCCCGTGCTGCTCGACGTCCGCTGGGCGCTCGCCGCGGCCGGCCAGACGTTCGACGGCCACGCGCACTACCGTGCAGGCCATCTGCCGGGCGCCGTCTTCGCGGACCTGGAGACCGAGCTCGCCGCCGCGCCCTCGCCCGCCGCGGGCCGCCACCCGCTGCCCAGCACCGCCCAGCTCCAGGCCGCGGCCCGCCGCTGGGGACTGTGCAACGACTCGCGGGTCGTCGTCTACGACGCCAGCGGCGGCATGGCGGCCGCCCGCGCGTGGTGGCTGCTGCGCTACTTCGGGCTGCGCGACGTGCGCATCCTCGACGGTGGCCTCCCGGCGTGGCAGCGCGCGGGTCACGCGGTCGAGACCGGCGACGTCGAAGCCCCGGTCGGCGACGTCGTGCTCACGCCGGGGCACCTGCGCACGCTCGACGCGACCGGCGCGGCGGCGCTCGCGGCGTCCGACGACGGCGTGCTGCTGGACGCCCGCGCGGGCGAGCGGTACCGCGGCGAGACCGAGCCGATCGACCCGCGCGCGGGGCACATCCCCGGTGCCGTCTCGGCCCCGACGACGGACAACCTCGCGCCCGACGGGACGTTCCTGCCGACGGACGCCCTGCAGGAGCGCTTCTTGGCCGTGGGCGCGACGCCGGGCGCACGCGTGGGCGTCTACTGCGGCAGCGGCGTCACGGCCGCGCACGAGGCCGCGGCGCTCGCCGTGGTGGGCGTCGACGCGACGCTCTACCCGGGGAGCTGGAGCCAGTGGTCGAACGACCCGTCGCGTCCGGTCGCGACGGGCGCCACCCCCTGACGTCGCTCTCCCTGGAGGTCGAGCCCCGCCGAGACCACGGCGCGTCCGAGGAGCGAGGGGTTTCGACGGGGCTCAACCAGCGACGGGGCTCAACCAGCGACGGGGCTCAACCAGCAGAGACGCGCTCGACCCGCGGAACGTGAGCGGGTCCTAGAGCGTGATCGAGACCTCGTCGAGGTCGAGGCGCGGCAGGCGCGGGAAGGTCGTGCCGACGCCGTCGGCGTGGCCGACGTTGACGACGAGGAACGACTTGTAGCCCGTGCCGGCGAAGAACGCCTCGTCGACGCCGGCGTAGTCGGCGGCGTGCATGGGGCCGGCGGCGAGGCCGGCGGCGCGCAGGCCGAGCAGCAGGTAGCCCGCCTGGAGGTGCGCGTTCATCGAGCCCATGCCGTGGCGCATCTCGTCCTGCGGCGCGAAGCTCTCGCCGACGCCGGGGGCGTGCGGGAAGAGCGTGTCCATGTGCTCGTGGAAGTCGTGGTCGTAGGCGAGGACGAGCGTCACGGGCGCGGACTCGACACGCGACTTGTTGCCGTCGGGCATGAGCTCGACGAGGCGGGCGCGCTCTTCGGCAGACCGCACGACGGCGAAGCGCAGGGGCAGCGAGTTCATCGCGGTGGGGCCGAACTTCGCGAGGTCCCAGGCGGCCTGGAGCTCCTCGTCGGTGACCGGGGCGTCCGTGAACTGGCTGGCGGTGCGGGCAGTGCGGAAGAGCAGGTCCGCGGCGGCCTCGTCGATGGCGAGGTCGGCGGTGGTGTCGAGCATGACGGTCATGCTCACGTGAACGGTCACCGCCGCGCAGGTCATCCAAGATTCAACCGTGACATCCTTCACAAGCACGCCTCGCCCGCGCCGCGGACCGCCGCGACGTGCGACGACGGGATGGGAAGATGGGCCCATGGCATCCGGCGACCCCCTCGTGCTCGGGATCGAGACCTCCTGCGACGAGACGGGCGTCGCGCTCGTGCGCGGCAACGAGCTGCTGGTCGACGCCACCGCGAGCTCCATGGACGAGCACGCGCGGTTCGGCGGCATCATCCCCGAGGTCGCGAGCCGGGCCCACCTCGAGGCGATGATCCCCACCATCCAGCAGGCGATCGGCGAGGCCGACGTCGACCTGTCCGAGGTGGACGCCATCGCCGTGACCGCCGGTCCCGGCCTCGTCGGCCCGCTCACGATCGGCGCCTCGGCCGCCAAGGCGCTCGCCATCGGTCTCGGCAAGCCGCTCTACGGCGTCAACCACGTCATCGGCCACGCGTGCGTCGACCAGCTCGTCCACGGCGCCTTCCCCGAGCGGGTCATGGCGCTCGTGGTCTCGGGCGGTCACAGCTCGCTGCTGCTCATCGACGACGTCGCGACGTCGGTGAACGAGCTCGGCTCGACGCTCGACGACGCCGCGGGGGAGGCCTTCGACAAGGTCGGCCGCCTGCTCGGCCTGCCGTACCCCGGCGGCCCGCACGTCGACCGCCTCGCGCGCGAGGGCGACCCGGCCGCCATCCGCTTCCCGCGCGGCCTGACGGCCGCCAAGGACCAGGCCGAGCACGCCTACGACTTCTCGTTCTCGGGTCTCAAGACGGCGGTGGCCCGGTGGGTCGAGAACGAGCAGGACGCCGGCCGCGAGATCCCGGTGCCCGACGTCGCCGCGTCGTTCGCCGAGGCCGTCGTCGACGTCCTGACCGCCAAGACCATCGCGGCCTGCCGTCGCCACGGCGTCGACACGCTCGTCATCGGCGGCGGCTTCTCCGCCAACAGCCAGCTCCGCACGATGGCGGCCGCGCGCTGCGAGGAGGCGGGCATCGAGCTGCGCATCCCGCCGATCCGCTACTGCACCGACAACGGCGCGATGATCGCGGCGCTGGGCTCGGCCGTCGTGCGGGCGGGGGTCGCGCCGTCGTCGCTCGACATCGGCGTGGACTCCTCGATGCCGCTGACCACCGTCTCCGTCTGACCGGAGACGGTGCGCGGCGTCAGGCGCCCGCGCTCGCGCCCGCCTGCTCCTGCTTCTTCACGTAGTCGATCGCGAGCACGATCCCGAGCACGACCAGCTCGTCCTCCGGCCGGTCGATCTCGATGGCGTACCTGTCGCGCAGGCTCCACCGCTTGTCGACGCGCCCGATGACGGCCCCGCGCTGCTGGACCTCGAACGTCATGTCCCAGAAGCTGCCCTGGACCGTGAGCGCGGGCCCGTCGATGGTGTACTGCGACCGCAGGAAGGTGAACTCCTTGCGGATGGACGCGACCTCGACGCCGTCCACCTCGACGTGGAACCGCGGCAGCCAGCTCAGCGGCTCCTTCCACACGCGCGCCCGCTCGCGACCGGCGACGTCGCGGACCGTGAAGTGCTTGGGGATCTGGAAGAGGCTGCCCTCGACCTCGTAGAGGGGACCGCCGTGCTCGTCGTCGACCGTGAACCGACCTCGCAGCGACCACATCCTCTGGCTGACGTACAGGCGGCGCACGGTCTCTCCCTCGGTAGCGCGGGACCACATGCTCCCACAGCCGGCCGAGCACGTGGCGAGCGCCGCTCAGCGCGGCAGCGGCTCCACGACGAGCACCTGCTGGCTGCCCGCGACACGCGTCAGCACGAGAGTCGCCTCGGCGCTGCCCTGGAGCGCGAGCTGGGCACGCAGCGCCTCGGGCGTCACGGCCGTGCCCCGCTTCTTGATCGTCACGCGGCCCACGCCGCGCTCCCGCAGGTATGCCTTGAGCCGCTTGACGCCGAACGGCATCACGTCGAGCACGCGGTAGCCCGTGGCGAGGGGGGCCTCGATCGGGGGGACCGCGGGGGCGGGAGCGTCGGTGGTCACGTACGCGATGGTCGGGTCGAGCAGCCGCCCGCCCAGCTCGGTGACGGCCTTGCCCACGAGTCCCGCGCGGATGACCGCGCCGTCGGGCTCGTACAGGTACGCGCCGGGCTTGCCCACGGGCGGCGCCTCGTCGTACGCGGGACCCGCGGCGTGCGCCCCGACGGGGACCGCGCTGCGCAGCACGCGCGACCGCGTGGTGCCGCCGGCGGTGTGCAGGATCAGCGCGCTGCGCCCCGGCCCCTCGGGGGCCAGCGGCCCGAACCACAGGCCGGCCTCGACGACGTCGCCGTCGACCGACACCCACTGCGTCTCGGCGTCGGCAGGCAGCCCCTGGTGCGGGATGCCCGGCCCGACCTTGATGCCGACGGCGGGCACGCGGTCGCGCAGCGCCCAGACGGCGTCGAGCGGCGGGGCGTACGCGGCGGGGTCGAAGATGCGCTGCCCGCCCCGGGTGCGGCGGGCCGGGTCGGCGTAGAGGCCGTCGACGCCCTCGCCGGGCAGGTCGAGCCCCAGCCCGTCGGCGCAGCGCACCTCGGCCTCGGGGAAGGCACGGAGGTTGGCCGCGGCGATCTGCGCGGTGACCGGGTCGATGTCGGTCGCGAGAACGCGCAGCCCGACGCCCGCGAACGCCAGCGCGTCGGCGCCGATGCCGCACGTGAGGTCCGCGACCTTGGTGACGCCCGCGGCGAGGTACCGGCGCGCGTGCAGCGCGGCGACCAGCAGCCGGGTGGCCTGCTCGACGCCGTCGGGCGTGAACAGCATCGCGTCGGCGAAGTCGCCGAGCTTGGTGCGCGCCTTGGCCCGCAGGCGCGACTGGGTCATCGCGCCGGCCGCGAGCTCGGGGTCGACGCCGTCGTCGCGCAGCCGCATGGACAGCGCCATCGCGCGCTTCTCGTCGTACGGCGGCAGCGCGGCCAGCAGCGCCTCGCCCTCGGGGCTCAGCAGCTTGACCAGCGTCGACATGCTCAGGCGCTCCACGCGCCTATCGTCCCATCGGCCGCGGTCCCCGCGAGCCGGTCAGGCGCCGAGGACCGCCAGCAGCCCGCTCGCGGACCGGGAGTCGGCCGAGAACACGGCGAGGTGCGTCGGGGCCTTGGCGGTGATCGCCGCACGCACCGCGGCGACGTCGGCGGCGGAGCTGGACGTCCCGACGACGGCGGGAGCCTCGACGAGCTCGGCCGTGCCGAGGTTGCGCCAGATCGCGGCGAGCCCGACACGCGGCGAGAGCGCGTCGGCCACCGTGACGTCCTCGGGCGCGGGGTCGGGCTCGAGGCCCTTGAGCGTGGCGACGAGCGCTTCCTCGGTGCCCCACGCGACGTACTCGGCCAGGAACTCGCCTGCCTCGGCGGCGGCGGCCTTGGCGGCCGGGCTCGCGAGCATTCGGCGGGCGCCGGTGACGGCCTCGAGGTCGGCCAGGGCCTCGGGGACGGCGTCCTCGAGCTGGCTGATGGCCTCGCGCTCCTCGGCGCCGATCGGCGCCATCGTCACGGCGTGGGAGACCGCACGCAGCGACTCGACGTCGTCGGGGCCGAGCGGCAGCACGCGCCAGCCGACCTTCCCGTCGACGCGCACGGGCAGCAGGGCCGCCTTGAGGCGGTCGAGCGCCCGCTCGGCGTCGATGCGCACGAGAGTGCGCTGCGCCTGCACCTGCGCGTGGTAGTCCGCCCAGAGTCGGGCGCTGGCGATGATCTGCTGCGTGTCCATCGGGGGACATCGTGCCGCGTCGACCCTGTTCCTGACCAACTGGTGGCCGGACTGGACCGCACGGAGCGGAATCTGGCACTCGACTTGTCAGAGTGCTAACCCCGCTCCTAGATTGTCCACAGCGCACGCGCGCTGTGCCGGCACCCGCGACGACGGCCAGCCGTGCGACGCGTCCCAGTCCAGCACGCAACACATGCGAAAGAGGAGGTCCGACGTGTCGGTCCCCATCAAGCCGCTCGAGGACCGGATCGTCGTCAAGGCCATCGAGGCCGAGACCACGACCGCTTCCGGCCTGGTCATCCCGGACACCGCCAAGGAGAAGCCCCAGGAGGGCGAGGTCCTGGCCGTGGGCGAGGGTCGCTTCGACGACAAGGGCAACCGCATCCCCGTCGACGTCAAGGTCGGTGACAAGGTCATCTACAGCAAGTACGGCGGCACCGAGGTGAAGTACGCGGGCGAGGAGTACCTGGTGCTCTCGGCTCGCGACATCCTCGCCGTGGTCGTGGGTTGATCCCCTAGCGACTCAGCACGAAGCCCCCTGCGCCGCCATTGGCGCAGGGGGCTTCGTCGTCGGTGCGTGTGGTGCGTCAGCCGGTCTTCTTCGCGAGGATCGCGGCGCGCTCGTCCTCGGAGAGACCTCCCCAGACGCCGTACGGCTCGCGCACGCGGAGCGACTGCTCGCGGCACTGCATCATCACGGCGCAGGTGTTGCAGATGGCCTTGGCGGCCTCTGCGCGACGGCGGCGGGTGGAACCCCGTTCGCCTTCGGGATGGAAGAACAGGGTGTCGTCCGCGTCGCGGCAGGCTCCCTGGTACTGCCACTCCCACAGCTCCATCACTGGTCCGGGCAGTCTCGAGATCTCCGTCATGGCGGCAAACCTACAAGTTGTTCAGAAGTTGGTCAATGCCGCGTTTTGCCTGCTGGTCACCGACGCGAGACGGCCAACTTCAGGGATACCTGACCCGGTATCCGCCAGGAATTTGTTCGCTTCGTGACGGAAATCGCGCCATCTGTCGTGGCGGGTGGCACGGGCTGAACCGGATCGGCACAATCGAGCCATGACGTCCACCCGGCCTGCGTCGTCCGGCAGGCCTAGCGCGCCGAGCCCTGGGCTCGCCGTCGCGGCAGTGGCCCGCCGACTCGGGGTTGCTCCGGCGACTCTCCGCACCTGGGACCGCAGATACGGTCTCGGGCCCTCGGGTCGCACCGCCGGCTCCCACCGCCGCTACACGCCCGAGGACGTGGCCCGCCTGCTGGTCATGCGCCGCCTGACGGTCGACGGCGTCGCGCCCGTCGACGCCGCGCGCGTCGCGCTCGAGACCGAGGTCGACGAGCTCGACATCTCCACGGCCACTCCCGGGCGGCGCACCCCGCCCGCCGTCGCGTCCGCCTCGGCCGCCGCCTCCGCGGAGACGCCCCCCGAGCCCGAAGGACCGCGCGGGCGGGCCCATCTGCGCGCGCTGCCCGGCGGCGGCGAAGGGGCCCGCGGCGCCAACGCGACCTCCCTGCCCGGCGCGGCACCGTCCACGATCTCGGCCCGCGTGGCCGGCGTCATCGACGCCGCGCTCGCCTACGACCAGACCGCCTGCGACTCGCTGCTGCGGATCGGCGCACAGGGTGACCCTGCGGCGTGGTGGACCCAGCTCGTCGAGCCGGCATGGCTGCGCATCGCGCAGCGCACCGTGCTCGGCACGCCGGGCGAGGTGCCCGAGCTGGTGCTCGCGACCGCCGCCCTGCGGGCGCTGCGCGACTTCACCGACGCGTTCGAGCAGGCGCAGGTCAACGCCGGCAACCCGCCCGCCACGCACCCCAGCAGGATGCGCAAGATCGTGCTGATCTTCGCCGCCCCCGACGAGGTGGTGCCGCTCGCCGCCCACGCCCTCGCGGCCGCGCTCGTCGCCCACGGGTCGACGGCCCGCATCGTCACCGGTCCCGCGAGCACGCACCGCGCCGTCGAGCTGGTCACGATGGTGCGCCCCGCGGCGCTGGTGCTCGCGACGACGCTCGCCCGGCCCGACCTCGACGTCGTCCACTCGGTGCACGACGCGTTCTCGAGCCTGCCGATCTTCGTGGGCCTGCGCCGCGAGGACGCGGTCGGCGACCTGCCCCTCGCCCCGACCGTGCAGCGCGTGCGGTCGTTCCCGGGGCTGCTGCACGAGGTCCTCGCCGTCGTCGGGTAGACCTGCCCGACGGCGCGTGCCGGGTGTGGCGCAGACCGCGGACGGGCCGGACCCGAGCCCCGGAGCCGCCCGTAGACTTCGTACATGACGGACGCTCACGATCCCTTCGCGAACCTCGGGCTCACGTACGACGATGTGCTGCTGCTGCCGGGCTACTCCGACCTCGCCCCGTCGGACATCGACACCACGTCACGCCTGACGCGCGAGATCTCGCTGCGCGTCCCGCTCGTCTCGGCGGCCATGGACACCGTCACCGAGGCGCGCATGGCGATCGCCATGGCCCGCCAGGGCGGCATCGGCGTGCTGCACCGCAACCTGTCGATCGAGGACCAGGCCCGCCAGGTCGACCTCGTCAAGCGCACGCAGACGGGCATCATCGACAACCCGGTGACCATCGGCCCGGAGAAGACCCTCGAAGAGCTCGACCAGCTCGCGGGCGAGTACCGCATCTCGGGCTTCCCCGTCGTCGACGCCGACCGCCGTCTGATCGGCATCGTCACGAACCGCGACCTGCGGTTCACGCCCGTCGCCGAGTGGGCGACGACGACGGTGGCCGACGTCATGACCCCCGCGCCGCTCATCACGGGCCCCTCGACCATCACGCGCGAGGAGGCGACGGTCCTGCTGCGCAAGCACAAGCTCGAGCGCCTCCCGCTGGTCGACTCGTCCGGCCGCCTCGCGGGCCTCATCACCGTCAAGGACTTCGTCAAGTCCGAGCAGTTCCCGAACGCGTCGAAGGACGGCCAGGGCCGCCTGCTGGTCGGCGCGGCCATCGGCTACTACGGCGACGCGTGGGAGCGCGCGACGACGCTCATCGACGCGGGCGTCGACGTGCTCGTCGCCGACACGGCCCACGGCAACGTGCGCATGCTCATCGAGATGGTCGCGCGCCTCAAGAAGGACCCGGCTACGCGCGACGTGCAGGTCATCGGCGGCAACGTCGCGACCCGCGAGGGCGCGCAGTCGTTCGTCGACGCCGGCGCGGACGGCATCAAGGTCGGCGTCGGCCCCGGCTCGATCTGCACGACGCGCATCGTCACGGGCGTCGGCGTCCCGCAGATCACGGCCGTCTACGAGGCGTCCCTGGCGGCCAAGCCCGCGGGCGTCCCGGTCATCGCCGACGGCGGCATGCGCCACTCGGGTGAGATCGGCAAGGCGATCGTGGCCGGCGCCGAGTCGGTCATGCTCGGCTCGATGCTCGCGGGCACCGCCGAGTCGCCCGGCGAGACGATCCTGGTCAACGGCAAGCAGTTCAAGGCGTACCGCGGGATGGGCTCGCTCGGCGCGATGTCGTCGCGCGGGAAGAAGTCCTACTCGAAGGACCGCTACTTCCAGGCCGAGGTGGCCGACGACTCGCTCATCGTGCCCGAGGGCGTCGAGGGCCAGGTGCCCTTCAAGGGCTCGCTCAACACCGTCGCGCACCAGCTCGTGGGCGGCCTGCACCAGACGATGTTCTACGTCGGCGCGCGCACCATCCCCGAGCTCCAGGAGAAGGGCCGGTTCGTGCGCATCACGTCGGCGTCCCTCAAGGAGAGCCACCCGCACGACGTGCAGATGACCGTCGAGGCGCCGAACTACAGCGGTTTCTGAGCGTCCACGCACGAGGGCCGCCGTCCCACCCGGGACGGCGGCCCTCGTCGTGGGTCAGGACGCCATGACGCGCGAGTGCAGCGCCTGGACCGCGTACCGCGCCGACCAGAACGCGCCGTGCTGCCAGGCCGAGACCTCCGACATCCAGTCGCCCGCGAAGTACACGTTGCCCGCGCCCTGCTGGAGCTTGGCGAACCCGGCCGACTCGGTGTTCGGGTAGGCCCACGCCCCCTCGATGTAGGGCACCTTGTCCCACGAGATCGAGAACGAGCTCTCGAGCTCGGTGCGGTACTTCTCGCCGTGGATCTTGACGCCCTGCTCGACCGCCCGTGCCTCGCGCGCGGCGGGGGACAGGGCGCCGTAGGCGCGGGCGTTGCTGCCCGTGTTGTAGTACCCGATGACCAGGCCCTTCTTCTCGCCGTACCCGTACGACGGGTACCAGATGTGGGCGAGGTCCATGTCGGTCTCGGTGATCCCGCCGAAGATGCGGTGGTCGTCCTCCCACCAACGGGACTTGTACTGCAGGCCGATCTTGCCCGCGGGGGAGCCGGTCGCGAACTCGCCGAGCGCGGAGTCGATCTCCGGGCCCCAGTTGGTGTTCCACCGGCGCATGAGGGCGGCCGGTGCCGAGACGATCGCGAAGTCGGCGTCGATCTGCTTGGTGGGCCCGTGCTTCGGCTTGTACGTGACCCGCACGCCCGACGGGGTGTTCTCGACGCCCGTCACCGGGGACTCGAACAGCACGTTCTGCTTGCCGATCGCCTTGACGAAGTAGTCGTAGGTCGTGTCCATGCCGCCCTTCGGCTGGAACATGAGCATCGACTGCTCCCAGTTGATCTCGAACGGGAAGTAGTTGCCCACCTTGGACGCGAGGACCTGGGACATCGTGCCCGGTCCGGGCAGGGGCGTGCCGTGCTGGTCCCACGCCGACGGGTAGATCTCGAAGCCTCGGTTGTCGCCGCCCTTGTAGGTGCCGTCGGACTGCAGCGAGCCCCAGCTCCGCAGGAACGAGCGCAGGTTCGCCTTGTCCTCGGCCGTCAGCTTCTGATCGAGCGCCCCCTGGTCGGTGGCGTAGGTGAGCAGCTCCGAGGTGTAGCCGAAGACGTCGGCCTTCGCGGTGCGGTAACGCATCGGGTTGCCCGGCGTCGCGCCCGTCTTCTCGTTGTAGATGTACGCATCCGCGTTGGCGTTGGTGAACACCTCGTAGGGCACGCCCAGCTCGCGCAGGTAGTCCATCGTGACCATCCACTGCGCGATGCGGCCGGCGCCGCAGTTCATGTAGATGTCCTTGTCCCAGCGCGCGGTCTGCGTGACGCCGTCGGTGTCGGTCTCGGAGTCCCCGGACCGGACCGTGAGCGTCCGCCCGCCCGGACGGTGGCGGGCCTCGAGCACGGTGACCTTGTACCCGGCCTTGCGCAGCTCGTACGCCGAGGCGAGGCCCGCGGGGCCGGCGCCGACGATCACGACCTTCTTGGAGGAACGGCCCGTGAGCGTGAAGTCGCTCATGGCCGGGGGCCGCCAGGCCGCCTGGCGCGGTGTCGCCGCGGCGGCCGTCGGGGCCAGTCCCAGCGCCCCCATCGTGGCGAACATGACGCCGGCACTGGTGCCGACGCCCACGGCCTGCAGGAAGTTCCGCCTCGACACACCGGGTGTGCTGACCTGTTCGGTGACCATGTGGTCCCTGCCTCTCTGTTGCAGCCCGACGAGCGGCGTTCCGGCCCGTCGGCCGGTGTCGTCGTCGGCGCCTGCCTGGACGGTAGGAAAGCCGCGTTACGACGCGATGTCCGCAACCGTTCGATCTCGGGTCAATGCGCGACCTGCTGACCCCGGGAGGCAACTGCGACGAAACCTCCGGCTGAGACGTTGCTCCTGCCAAACGGCACCCCGGCCTTCGCCCGGACCCTCAGGCGCATCTGCGCCGCCAGCACCAGGAGGACCCGTGAAGACTTCGACCAAGATCGTGGTCACCGCTCTCGCGACCGTCGCCGTCGTCGCCCCCGGCACCGCGTACGCCGCCGGCCTGTTCGTGCCGAAGCCCACCGAGTCGTACTCGTTCGTCACGGGCGACACGGCGCAGATCGCGGACGGCGTCGCGTTCGGGCAGAACGTGGCCTGGTACAAGTCGTCGGGCCTCGGGCCGTCGGCGATGAACACGACGCCCGGCGCGACCGCCGAGGAGCGCTACATCCCGACCGACGTCTTCCCCGGCGGCGTCCTGCCGGCCGGCGTCTCGATCACCGAGGCGCAGGGGATCAACGCGCTCATGCGGATCGGCGAGAACCTCGAGAAGGCGGGGCTGTCGTACGACGACGTCGTCTCGATGCGGGTCTTCCTCCAGAACCCGGCGGGCCAGGCCACGATGGACTTCGCCGGGTGGAACCGCGCCTACCGGCAGTTCTTCGCCAACACGAACCTCAAGACGGGCGAGACGATGACGGTGTCGCTCGGGTCCACGCCCGGCGCCCCGATGGTCGTCAACCCCGCCCGGCCCTCGCGCTTCGCCCTCGAGATCGAGAACCTGCCCGTCAACGGGTGGCTCGTCGAGGTCGAGGTCGACGCCGTCTACCCGAAGAAGTGAGCGCACGGTGCCGGCCCGCACGCGCCGCGGGCCGGCACCGCCTCAGCCGTGGGCGTGCTCGACCGGCCAGGCCGTCGACGCGCCCGGACCCGTGAGCCCCTGGCTCTCGCGCCACTCGTTGAAGCTGCGGGCCCACGTGTCGTGCGCGCCCACCTGGGCGTCGTGGAGCTGCTCGAGGCTCATCGCGCCGAGCACGGGGAACCTGCGCACCAGGGCGTCGAGCACGTCGAGCGTCGCCAGCACGTCGACGTCGGCCGCGTGCAGAGCGTCGGCCGCCTGGACGCCGTAGTGCTCGACGAGGTTGCCCAGCCGGCGCTTGCCCGGGCGGTAGCGGTCCTGCCAGCGGTCGATGACGAGCGGGTCGAGCACCGGCGTGACCGGGCGGCCCAGCCGCTCGGGGAGCGTCGCGAGCCCGTACCGGGTCAGCTCGGCGTCGAGCAACGACAGGTCGAACGCCGCGTTGTAGGCGACGACCGGCACCCCCTCGCGCAGGTGCGCGGCGAGCTCCGCGGCGATCTCCTCGAGCGCGACCGCCGGGGGAGCCCCGTGGGCGCGGGCGTGCTCGGTGCTGATGCCGTGGATCGCGGCCGCCTCCGCGGGGATCTCGACGCCCGGGTCGACGAGCCAGGTGCGGACGTCGGTGCTCACGCCGGGGACCCGCAGCACCACGGCGGCCGTCACGATGCGGTCGTAGCGCACGTCGACACCCGTCGTCTCGGTGTCGAACCCGACCAGCGGGCCCTGGGCCCAGCCGGCCGTGAACGCGTCGTACGACTGCTCGCTCATCGGGATGCTCCTTGTCCGTCGTCGTCCCTCGGCACAGACCTTGCCAGCGACCACCGACACGACCTGCCGACGTGGGCGGCGCGGGCTGCGCCCGACAGCCGTTCGCGGGTGCACGCCGGTAGGCTGGCCCGGTGAGCAACGAGATCGAGATCGGGCGTGGCAAGCGCGGACGTCGCGCATACTCCTTCGACGACATCGCGGTCGTCCCCTCCCGTCGCACCCGCGACCCGAAGGAGGTCTCGGTCGGCTGGCAGATCGACGCGTACCACTTCGAGCTGCCCATCATGGCCGCCCCGATGGACTCCGTGATGAGCCCCGAGACGGCCATCGCGTTCGGCCGCCTGGGCGGCCTCGGCGTGCTCGACCTCGAGGGCCTGTGGACGCGCTACGAGTCGCCCGAGCCGCTGCTCGCGGAGATCGCGCAGCTCCCCGGCGAGGACGCGACGCGCCGCATGCAGGAGATCTACGCCGAGCCCATCAAGGCCGAGCTCATCACGCAGCGCCTCAAGGAGATCCGCGCGGCGGGAGTCACCGTCGCCGGCGCGCTGAGCCCGCAGAACACGCAGGAGCACCACAAGGCCGTCGTCGACGCCGGCGTGGACCTGTTCGTCATCCGCGGCACGACCGTCTCGGCCGAGCACGTCTCGGGCAACGCCGAGCCGCTCAACCTCAAGCGGTTCATCTACGAGCTCGACGTGCCCGTCGTCGTCGGCGGCGCGTCCACCTACACGGCGGCGCTGCACCTGATGCGCACGGGCGCCGCGGGTGTCCTCGTCGGCTTCGGCGGCGGGGCCGCGCACACCACGCGCGTGTCGCTGGGCATCCACGCGCCGATGGCGACCGCCGTGGCCGACGTCGCCGCGGCCCGTCGTGACTACCTCGACGAGTCGGGCGGCCGGTACGTGCACGTGATCGCCGACGGCTCCATCGGCCGCAGCGGCGACGTCGCGAAGGCGATCGCCTGCGGTGCCGACGCGGTGATGATCGGCTCCCCGCTCGCCCGGGCCTCCGACGCCCCG
>CBINDH010000029.1:0-14593 GCA_966249365.1 uncultured Xylanimonas sp.
CCAGCCCCAGCACAGACCGCACCCGCGACACCCACGACCGCGTCCGCCACGACCGCGTCTCCAAAGCAGGCTCCATCACCCTGCGCCACGACGGCCAGCTCTACCGCATCGGCATCGGCAAGACCTACGAAGGAACCTACGTCCTGGCCCTGATCCAGGACCGCGACATCCGCATCATCAACGCCGCCACCGGCGAGATCCTGCGCGAGCTCACCCTCGACCCCACACGCCTCTACCAGCCCACCGGCCGCCCACCCGGACCCACCCGGAAATGACGAATGGCCCGAACCTACGAAACGTAGGTTCGAGCCATTCCGATGTCCTGAGACAGGACAACGGTCGGGCTGACAGGATTTGAACCTGCGACCCCTTGACCCCCAGTCAAGTGCGCTACCAAGCTGCGCCACAGCCCGAGGAACCCCGCCGGGGTTCCCGGCCCCGAAGGGCCGACCGAAATACTACCCCACGTCAGGCGCGCACCCGACCATCAGGTCCGTCGTCGTGCCGCGTGCTCGGACGCGAGCAGCGCGTAGATGACTTCGGTCCCCCAGGCGCCGTCGGAGGGCCGCTTGGCGTTCTCGACGAGGGTTGCCTCGAGCCGCATGCCGATGCGCTGCGCGACGCGCACCGAGGCGAGGTTCTGAGCGTCGATGCTGGCGTACGCGCGATGGAAGCCGTAGGTGTCGAACGCGAGCGCGAGCAGTGCGCGTGCGGCTTCGGTGGCGTAGCCGAGCCCGACGACGGCGGGGTGGAACGCGTACCCGATCTCGACCTGCTCGTCGCCGTGGGCCCACTTGAGCAGGGCCTCGCCGACGACGGTGCCGTCGACCTCGACGGCGAGCTCGAGCACGTCGCCGGGTGCGGCGAAGGGCGCACGGGACCACTTCTCGAGCCGTTCGCGGGCCACCTCGGGCGTCCAGGGTTCCTGGTAGATGTACCGCATCACCTCGGGCAGCGAGCGCCATCCGAGGAATGCCTCGGCGTCGTCGGGCCGCACGGTGCGCAGGGTGAGCCGCGGGGTTCGGATCACGACGTCGTCGCCCTGCGCGGGGCCGCGATCGGCGGCTCCGGGCGTGGCGGACGCCTGCGGGCTCATGGAGGAAGCCTGACCGCGCGGCGCCCCGACGGTCAACTGCGGGCGGGTTCGAGGCTTTCGACGGCGTCGGGCGCGGGAGCGGGCAGGTGGGCCTTCCAGGCCGCGGCGACGACGCCGAGGCAGGCGGCCGCGATGAGCATGCCGGCGCCGAACATCTGGGCGTAGCTCCAGGTGCGGGCGAGCCAGGCGAGCGCCATGGGCACGAAGAACCCGAGGTAGGCGATCGAGTAGTAGACGGCGGTGAGCCCGGCGAGGTGGCGCGGTTCGGCGATGCGGGTGACCTCGCTGAGCCCGGCGACGAGCGCGAGGCCGTAGCCGACGCCGAGCACGGCGGCGGCGACGAGCCCGGCGGCGAGCGAGAGCGTGGCGGCGGCGACGGCGCCGAGCATCATGCCGACGACGATGAGGGCCATCGCGACGACGGAGGCGCGCGCGGAGCGGGGCGTGTCGATGCGGCGGGCGACCACCTGGATGCCGATGCCGCAGCCGAGGGTGAGCACGGTCATGAGCCCGGCGAAGGCGACGGGGACGGTGCCGGCGTGGTCGGCGAGCAGCGAGGGCAGGACGGCGTAGGCGGCGCCGGCGCAGCCGAACACCCAGGGCGCGGTGGGTAGGACGACGCGCAGGAACCGGCGGTGTGTGACCGCGGGGAACCGGAGGTCGTCGCGAAGCCGTCCGACGCGCGCGCCGGGCGCGGTGACGGTCTCGGGGACGCGGAGCAGCCAGACGGCTGCACCGGCGGCGAGTGCGGCGTGCAGGACATAGGTGAGGCGGTCGGGCCACGGGAACCACTGCGCGAGCGTGGACGCGACACCGGCGCCGTCGCGGAACCCGGGCGTCTGCGCGAGCGACGCGCGCCGGGCACCGGCAGCGGTGTCGCCGCCCTGGACGGCGAGCTCGGTGACCCAGGTGGTGCCGACGGCCATGACGAGGCCGAGGGCGACGCCGGAGAGGATGCGCCCGATGGCGAGCACCCAGGGGGTGCCGGATCCGATGGCGAGCACGATGGACGCGAGCGCCGCGATGGGGGCCGCGGGCAGCAGCAGGGGCCGGCGCCCGTACCTGTCGGAGAGGGGGCCGCCGAGGAGGAGCGCGGGCACGATGCCGAGCACGTACGCCCCGAGCAGCGCGTCGACGGTGACGGAGTCGAGCCCGCCGGCGCGGTACATGACCAGCAGCGGCGTGAACTCGTTGCCACCCCAGGCCACGGCGAACATGACCGCGGCGACCGGCCACCAGAGGCGCCGCCGCAGGAGCGGGCTCGTGGTCTGACCATGTGGCATGACCACAGGATGCCGCGTGCGGCGGCGTGCTGGCAAGGTGACAACGCGTTAGATCGATCACGCGCGGTTGTCTCGACGTCAGTGCCCCAGCACGTGCACGGGGTGGCGGACGGCGGCCGCACCGCGGACCGGCGGGTCGGGCTCACGGGTCGGGTACACCCACGTCACGAGCGCCACGGAGATCATCATCAGCAGGAACCAGGACACGATCTTCGCGGCCGAGACCGCCTGCCACGCCGCGACCTGGTCGGGGTACAGCCACGCCCCGCCGAACGTCGCGACGTTCTCCCCCACCCCGATGAGCACCGCGACAAGACCGAACGCACCCAGCAGCGGCATGCGGAAGGTCCGCCGGAACACCCGCACGTGCATGACCGCCCGCCCGAACACCACGATGACGGCGGCGAGCAGCACCCACCGCAGGTCCACGACCCAGTGGTGGCTGAAGAAGTTGACGTAGATCGCGGAGGCGAGCACCGCCGTGACCCACTGCCGCGGGTACCGGGTGAAGCGCAGGTCGAACAGCCGGTGCACGCGCACCAGGTACGAGCCGACGGCCGCGTACATGAACCCGCTGTACAGCGGGACGGCGCCGATGTGCAGCACGCCGCCTCCGGGGTACAGCCACGAGCCGACGCCCGTCTTGAACAGCTCCATGACCGTGCCGACGACGTGGAAGAGCATGACGACCCGCAGCTCACGCCACGTCTCCAGCCCGAACGCGATCATGCCGACCTGGATCAGCGCGGCACCGATGGTGACGGCGTCGTTGCGGCTCACCGGGCCCAGCCCGTCCGGGAACCAGGCGTCCGCCACCAGGATCAGCCCGAGCATCAGCGCACCGAACACGCACGCCCACGCCTGCTTGACCCCGAACACGGCGAGCTCCGTCAGCCCTGCGCCGAACCCGCGCGTCGGGGTCCGCGCGAGCAGGCGGTTGGAGAAGGCGTCGAGGCGCCGTTCGAGTCGAGCGAGGGGTGCGAGCGGCGCGGCCATGACGGCATCCTGGCCGGTCAGGGACACCCGATCGGGGCGGCTCCGCGAAAGCGCCACACAGTTCGCGCAGACCGCCCCGACGTCGTCCTCAGCGCTTGCGCTTCTCCCGCACGCGCACCGAGATCTCGATGGGCGTGCCCTCGAACCCGAACGTCTCGCGCAGGCGGCGCTCGATGAACCGGCGGTACCCGGCCTCGAGGAACCCGGACGCGAAGATCACGAACCGCGGCGGCCGCGTCGAGGCCTGCGTCGCGAACAGGATGCGGGGCTGCTTGCCGCCGCGCAGCGGGTGCGGGTGCGCGGCCACGAGCTCGCCGAGGAACGCGTTGAGCTTGCCGGTGGGAATGCGGGTGTCCCACGACTCGAGCGCCCGCTCGATCGCCCCAGTGAGCCGGTCGGTGTGCCAGCCCGTCTTCGCGGACACGTTGACGCGCGGCGCCCACGTGAGCTGCACGAGCTCCTTCTCGATCTCGCGCTCGAGGTACGGGCGGCGGTCCTCGTCCATGAGGTCCCACTTGTTGTACGCGATGACGAGCGCGCGCCCGGCGTCGACGACCTGCTGCAGCACGCGCGTGTCCTGCTCGGTCAGCGGCTGCGACGCGTCGAGCAGCACGACGGCGACCTCGGCCTTCTCGATCGCCGCGGCGGTGCGCAGCGACGCGTAGAAGTCCGCCCCGGAGGTCTGGTGCACGCGGCGCCGGATGCCGGCCGTGTCGACGAACCAGTAGGGCACGCCCTTGATCTCGATGAGCTCGTCGACCGGGTCGCGCGTAGTCCCGGCGAGCTCGTCGACGACGACGCGCTCCGCGCCCGCCACCTTGTTGAGCAGGGACGACTTCCCCACGTTCGGGCGGCCCACGAGCGCGACGCGGCGCGGCCCCGACGGCCGGATCTCACCGCGTGCCGACTCCTCGGGCAGCACCGCCATGGCGGCGTCGAGCAGGTCGCCCACGCCGCGACCGTGCAGCGCCGAGATCGGGTGGGGCTCCCCCAGGCCCAGCGACCACAGGTAGGCGGCGTCCGCCTCGCCCGACGGCCCGTCGACCTTGTTCGCGGCCAGCACCACGGGCTTGCGCGAGCGGCGCAGCAGCTCGACGACGCGCTCGTCCGTCGCGGTCGCGCCGACGGTCGCGTCGACGACGAACAGCACGGCGTCGGCGAGGGCGATCGCGACCTCCGCCTGCTCCGCGACCTTCGACTCGATGCCGGCGACGTCGACCTCCCAGCCGCCCGTGTCGACGACGTGGAACTCGCGGCCGGCCCACTCGGCCGAGTACGTCACACGGTCGCGCGTCACGCCCGGCTTGTCCTCGACGACGGCCTCGCGCCGGCCGAGCACGCGGTTGACCAGCGTGGACTTGCCGACGTTCGGGCGGCCGATGATCGCCAGGACGGGCTTGGGCTTCTCTCCCGGCGCGAGGTCCTGCTCGCCCCAGTCGCCGTCCAGGAGAGCCACGTCGTCGTCGTCGAGCTCGAACTCCTCGAGGCCCGCCCGCAGCGCGCGCTCGCGCGCCTCGTCGTCCTCGTCCTCACCGGGGGCGAGGAAGTCGATGTCCTCCTCGACGTCGGCCTGACCGGCCGTGACCTGCTGGACGACGGCGAGGACCGCCTCGACGGTCTGCTCGAAGTCGAGGTCGGAGGAGTCGACGGTGACGACGCCGTCGGCGGCCACCTGGAACTCCATGACGGTCGAGTCGTCGCGGTCGCGGCGCAGCACCTGGTCCTTCGTCGCCTCGACGGTGGCGTCGTCCGCCTCGCCGTGCACGTCGATCGCCCGACGGCGCAGCCGTGCCTCCTCGGACGCGGTCAGCAGGATGCGCACGTCGGCGTCGGGCGCGACGACGGTGGTGATGTCGCGGCCCTCGGCCACGATCCCGTCGCCGTCCTCGCCGCTGGCGGCCTCGATGATCTCCCGCTGCATGCCGCGCAGGATCGCGCGCACGTCGAGGTTCGTGGCGACCTTCGACACCTCGGTCGAGACCTCGGTGGTGCGGATCGCCTCGGAGACGTCGACGTCGTCGAGCTCGAAGACCGGGCCGTCGGGGTCGAGGCCGACGGTGATCGGCATCTCGGCGACGGCGTCGGCGACGGCGGTCTGGTCGGTCAGGTCGCCGACCTGCTTCTGCGCCCACAGGGTGGCCGCGCGGTACATCGCGCCGGTGTCGAGGTACGCGAGGCCGAGGCGGCGCGCGACCTCCTTCGAGACGCTGGACTTGCCGGAACCGGACGGCCCGTCGATGGCGATGACAATCACGTCTTTGCTCTTCTCTTGGGACTCGGGGCTGCTCAGAGGTCCACGGCGGCCATCAGGCTGCCGACCTCGGTCTTGCTCAGCACACGGTTGGTGCCCGGCCGCTGGTCGCCCAGCGCGATCGGGCCGATCTTGGTGCGCACCAGGCGCTCCACGGGCCGCTCGACGGCGTCGAACATGCGGCGCACGATGCGGTTGCGGCCGTCGTGCAGCACCACCTCGACCATGGTCGCGTCGCCGAGCGCCTGGACGACCTTGACCTTGTCCATCCGGGCCGGGCCGTCCTCGAGGTCCACGCCCTCGAGGAGCTGTCGGACGATGCGCGGGTACACCTCGCCGCCGCTGACCGTCACCAGGTAGGTCTTGGGCACCTCGTACCTGGGGTGCGCGAGACGGTTGCCGAGCTCGCCGTCGTTCGTGAGCAGGATCAGGCCCTCGGACTCGAGGTCCAGGCGGCCGACGTGGAACAGGCGCTCCTCGCGGTTGCGCACCAGGTCGGCGAGCGTGGGGCGGCCCTGCGCGTCGCTCATCGCGGAGATGACGCCCGCGGGCTTGTTGACCGCGACGGTGATCTTGTCGGTGTCGAGCACCACGCGCATGCCGTCGACGTGGATGACGTTCTTGGTGGGGTCGACCCGCACGCCGAGCTCGACGACGATCTGGCCGTCGACGCTCACGTGGCCCTCCTCGATGAGCTGCTCCGCCTTGCGCCGCGAGCCGTACCCGGCCTCGGCGAGCACCTTCTGCAGGCGCACGCCGTCGGGCACGTGGACGTCGACCGGCGGCTGGGCGGGGCGCTGCTGCGGACGACGACGCGGCACGCCGCCACCGACCGTGCCGCGCGAGGCACCCGAACCTTCGGGGCGGTTCCAGCCGCGGCCGCCGGCGCTCGACGCACCGCGCCCACCGCGAGGCGCGCCGGACGAGGGGCGGCCGCCGCCCTGGCGGCGGGAACCGTCGCGACCAGAACCGTCGCGGCGTGCAGGGGTGCTCATGGCAGGGATTCTCTCAGTGTCGGGGGCGGTCGGCAGCGTCACGCGGGACGCGTGCCGAGGTCGTCGAGGGCGTCGATCCCGGGCAGGTGCGGTGCGATCGGCGGGAGCTCGTCGAGGCTGGTCCAGCCCATCCGGTCGAGGAACTCGCCCGTGGTGCCGAACAGCACGGCGCCGCTGAGGGGGTCCTGGCCGACCTCGGCGACCAGGCCGCGGGCCAGCAGGGTCCGCACCACACCGTCGACGTTCACGCCGCGCACTGCGGACACCTGCCCGCGTGTGACCGGTTGACGGTACGCGATCACGGCCAGAGTCTCCAATGCGGCCTGGCTCAGACGCGCGCTCTGACCTTCGAGGACGAGACGTGCGACGACGTCGGCGTGCTCGGGCGCAGAGTAGATGCGCCACCCCTGCGCGCCCTCGCGCAGCACGAAGCCGCGCGGCCGCCCGCCGTGCTCGCCGCGGTACTCGGCCGCGAGGGCGTGGAGGTGCTCGACGACGTCGGCGACGGGTTGGGCGACGATCGCGGCGAGCCGCTCGACGCTGACGGGCGCGTCGGCGACCATCAGCACCGCCTCGAGCGCGGCCGGCACGCCGCCGGGCAGCGCCTCGACGTCGAGCTCCTCCCCCTCGCTGGTCGAGCTCGTCGATTCGTCCTCCCTGCTGGTTGAGCGTGTCGAAACCACATCACCGTCGTCGGCAGTGGTTTCGACAGGCTCAACCAGCGGGGGTGCACCCTGCTCCTCGTTCATGCCCCGGCCTCCGCTCCCACGCCGTCGAACTCCTCGAATCCCGCGCCCACGTCCGCCGCGTCGTCGTCGGACCCGGTCCATCGCACGGTGAGCTCCCCCAGCGCGCTCGCCTGCTCGAACGCGACCTGCCCGCTGCGGAACAGCTCGAGCAGCGCGAGGAACCGCGCGACGACGACGAGGCGTTCCTCCCCCGCGGCGAGCGACCGGAACGTCACGGCGTGCTCGCGCCGCAGCCGCCCGACGACGATGGCGGCCTGCTCGCGCACCGACACGGCGGGCGCGTGCAGGTGGGTCAGCGAGACGACGGGCGGCGCCTTGGGCGTCAGGGCCCGCGCGGCGAGCTCGGCGAGCTGCTCCCCCGTGAGCGTCCACACGAGCTCGGGCAGCAGCGCGGCCTGCTCCGGTTCGAGCGGCACCGACCGCGGGACCCGGCGCCCCTCGGTCGCCATGCGCTGCGCGAGCACCGCCGAGACCTCCTTGTAGGCGCAGTACTGCAGCAGCCGCGCGAACAGCAGGTCGCGCGCCTCGAGCAGCTCGAGGTCCTCCAGGTCCTCCTCGACGAGACCAGGCAGGAGGCGCGCCGCCTTGAGGTCGAGCAGCGTCGCGGCGATGACGAGGAACTCGGACGCGGTGTCGAGGTCCCACTCGGGGTGGTCGCGCGTGTACGCGACGAACTCGTCGGTGACGACGGCGAGCGCCACCTCGGTGACGTCGAGCTCGTGCTTGGCGATGAGGCTCAGCAGCAGGTCGAACGGACCCGTGAAGTTGTCGAGGTGTACCTCGAAGGGACTAGCGGGCATCCCCGCGCGCAACCAGCTCACGGGCGAGCTGGCGGTAGGCCAGCGCACCGGGGTGGGTCGGGGCGTAGGCGGTGATGGGCTCCGCGGCGACGGACGCGTCGGGGAACTTCACGGTGCGCCCGATGACGGTGTGCAGCAGCGTGTTGCCGAACGCCTCGTGCACGCGGGCCACGACCTCGCGCGAGTGCAGGGTCCGGGAGTCGTACATGGTCGGCAGGATGCCGTCGATCTCCAGGCCGGGGTTGAGGCGGTCGCGCACCTTCTCGATGGTCTCGACGAGCAGGGCGACGCCGCGCAGCGCGAAGAACTCGCACTCGAGCGGGATCAGCACGCCGTGCGCGGCCGTCAGCGCGTTGACCGTCAGCAGGCCGAGCGACGGCTGGCAGTCGACGAGGATGACGTCGTACCGGTCGAGCACGGGCCGCAGACCGCGCGCCAGGACCGACTCGCGGGCGACCTCGCCGACGAGCTGCACCTCGGCCGCGGACAGGTCGATGTTGGCCGGCAGCACGTCGAGCCCGTCGATGTTCGTGGGGAGGATGACGTCGTCCGCCTGCACCGTGCGGTCCATCAGCAGGTTGTAGACCGACAGCTCGAGCTCGTGCGGGTTGACTCCCACGCCGACCGACGCGGCGCCCTGCGGGTCGAAGTCCACCAGCAGCACACGGCGCCCGTACTCGGCCAGCGCGGCACCCAGGTTGATGGTCGACGTCGTCTTGCCGACGCCGCCCTTCTGGTTGCACATCGCGATGATCCGGGCAGGGCCGTGCTCCGTCAGGGGGGCCGGTTCTGGGAACAGGGGCAGCTCACGCCCGACGGCGTCCCGTGCCTCCTCCGTGCTCACGGTGGCGGCAGGTGCGAACAGAGTGTCGTTCCCCGGTGCATCGCTCACGTCCGTCACGCTACCCCAGCACTCGCGCGGCTCCCGGTGGGCGGCCCCGGCGTGCCGCCCATGCGTGACGGATGTCCCGCGGGCGCCGGGACGGGGTCAGCGCGCCCGCGGGTGGGTCGCCGCGTAGACCTCGCGCAGCGTGTCGGGGGTGACCATCGTGTAGATCTGCGTGGTCGTCACCGACGCGTGGCCCAAGAGCTCCTGGACGACGCGCACGTCGGCGCCGCCCTGCAGGAGGTGCGTCGCGAAGGAGTGCCGCAGCGTGTGCGGGGAGACGTTCTCGAGCCCGGCCCGTGCGGATGCGGACTGCAGGACGGCCCAGGCCGACTGCCGCGACAGCCGCCGCCCCCGCGTGTTGAGGAACAGCGCCGACGTCCCGGTGCCGGCCGCGGCGAGCCCGGGCCGCGCTCGGACCAGGTAGGCGTCGAGCGCGGCACGCGCGTACGAGCCGACGGGCACGATGCGCTCCTTGTCGCCCTTGCCGCGCAGGCGGACGACGACGGGTCCCTGGTCGTCCTCGTCGGGCTCGGCGCCGAGCCAGCCGAGCGCGTCGACGTCGAGGCTCACGACCTCGCTGATGCGCCCGCCCGTCGAGTACAGGAGCTCGAGGAGGGCGCGGTCGCGCAGGGCGACGGGCCCGTCATCGGCACCGGCCGCGTCCAGGAGCCGGGTGACGGCGTCGACGCTGAGCGCGTGCGGCAGCCGGCGGAGCTGCGTGGGGGCCCGTACCTCGGACGCGGGGTCGCGCATCGACAGCCCCTCCGAGTGCGCGAACCTGTGCCAGCCGCGCACCGCTGCGAGCGCCCGCGCCGTCGACGCCGCGGAGAGCCGCGCACCGCCGTCGGCCCCCTCCCGGACGGCCGTGACGAACGCGGTGACGTCGTCCTCGCTGACGGCGCCGACCGACGTGCGGCCGAGCGCCTCGCGGTGACGGACGTACCGCGTGAGGTCGCGGCGGTAGGCCGCGGTGGTGTTGGCCGACAGGCCGCGCTCCACGCGCAGGTGCGCGAGGTACTCGTCGAGAGCCGCCTCGAGCGGTCCGCTGACGACCACCCCCGAGCCGCCGAGCGACTGCCCGGTGGTGCCGGGAGACCCGTGCGGTGGGGCGGTGCTCCTGCTCACGGGCACATCATGCTCCTGCCGCGGCGGGCAGAACCCCAGGCCACGCCGCCCCCGGCGGCTTCCGGCGCGGGGTGAGCGGTCAGAACGGCAGGAACACGTCGACGGCGACGGCGACGAACAGGACCGTCAGGTACGTGATCGACGCGTGGAAGACGTTCATGGCGATCTTGCCGGTCTTCGCACGGCCCTTGCGGGCGTTGTCGAGCATGAGCCACGTCTGCCAGCCGAACCACGCGGCGAGCACGACGGCCACGACGGTGTAGACCCACGTCATCCCGGCGAGCGGGACGAGGGCGAACGAGCACGCGAACATCGCGGCGGTGTAGACGATCATCTCGACGGCGACGCGGCGCTCCGACGCGACGACGGGCAGCATCGGCACCCCCGCGGCGGCGTAGTCCTTCTTGAACTTCACGCTGAGCGGCCAGTAGTGCGGCGGCGTCCAGAAGAAGATGACGCCGAACAGCGCGACGGGCGCCCAGCTCAGCGACTCGGTGACGGCCGCCCAGCCGATGAAGACCGGCATGCAGCCGGCGATGCCGCCCCACACGATGTTCTGCGACGTCCGGCGCTTGAGGATCATCGTGTAGAAGACGACGTAGAGCGCGATCGCGGCGAACGTGAGCCATGCGGCGAACGGGTTGACGAGGAACGCGAACCACACGAGCGAGACGACGCCCAGGACCGTCGCGAAGATCAGCGCGTTGCGCGGCGTGATCTCGCCCGTCACGAGCGGCCGGCGCTTGGTGCGGCTCATGACCGCGTCGATGTCGCGGTCGTAGTAGCAGTTGTAGGCGTTCGCCGACCCGGCGGCCAGGGCCCCGCCGACGAGCGTCTTGATCACGAGCCACAGGTCGGGCAGGCCGCCCTGCGCGAGAAACATGGTCGGGATCGTCGTGACCAGGAGGAGCTCGATGATGCGCGGCTTCGTCAGGGCGACGTAGGCGCCCACGCGGTCGCGCAGGCGACGGCGGGTGGGCCGCATCGCGGGCTGGCTCGTGCTCACGCGCGTCGGTGTTCCGTTCTCGAGGTCCGGGGGTCGGTCCATCCTACGGCTGACCAGCCACTCCGACGGTCGTCCCTGATGTGACCTTGCGCCGAACGGTGACGGCGGCGGTCATACCACTTGGACACCTCCGCCCTGGACGCAGCCCGACGATATAGCCTGGACCCGCAACTGGCCGCCGCTCAGGCCGAGACCGTCCGGCATCCCCGGGAAACAGCGCGTCGGTACAGGAGTGGCATCCCGCACAGATACCCGGGGCCGCGACGCCCCGACAGGAAAGAGGCTTTCGTGAGCACGTTCGACCCCGTCCTGACTCCGCTCGAGTGGAACGATCTCGACCAGCGGGCTGTCACGGCGATCAAGGCGATGGCTGCCGACGCCGTCGAGAAGGCCGGCAACGGGCACCCGGGCACCGCGATCTCGCTGGCGCCCGCCGCGTACCTGCTCTTCCAGAAGGTCATGCGCCACGACCCGTCGGACGCGCACTGGGTCGGCCGGGACCGCTTCATCCTGTCCGCCGGGCACTCGTCGCTGACCATCTACCTCCAGCTCTTCCTGGCCGGGTACGGCCTCGAGCTCGACGACATCAAGGCGCTGCGCCAGTGGGGCTCGAAGACCCCGGGCCACCCCGAGGTCGGTCACACCACGGGTGTCGAGATCACCACGGGCCCGCTCGGCCAGGGCCTGGCCGCCGCGACGGGCTTCGCCTTCGCCGCGCGCCGCGAGCGCGGCCTGCTCGACCCGGACGCCGCCCCGGGCACCTCGCCGTTCGACCACCACATCTACGTCATCGCCGGTGACGGCGACCTGCAGGAGGGCGTGACCTCCGAGGCCGGCTCGCTCGCGGGCCACCAGGAGCTCGGCAACCTCATCGTCATCTGGGACGACAACAAGATCTCGATCGAGGACCGCACCGACATCTCGTTCTCCGAGGACGTCGTCAAGCGCTACGAGGCCTACGGCTGGCACACGCTGCACGTCGACTGGACGAACGGCGGCGGCGAGTACACCGAGGACGTCGCGGCCCTGGCTGACGCCATCGAGGCCGCCAAGGCCGAGACCGGCCGTCCGACGCTGATCCGCCTGAGCACGATCATCGGCTGGCCGTCGCCCAAGAAGCAGGACACGTACGCGATCCACGGCTCGGCCCTGGGCTCGGGCGAGGTCGCGGGCCTCAAGGAGGCCCTGGGCCTCGACGTCGAGCAGTCCTTCATGATCGACGACGAGGTGCTGAAGTACACGCGCACGGTCGGCGAGCGTCAGGCCGCCGAGCGCGCCGCCTGGGACGAGGCCTTCGCTGCGTGGCAGGGCGCCAACCCGGAGCGCGCCGCGCTCCTGGCCCGCCTGCAGGCCAAGGAGCTGCCGGCCGGCTGGGCCGACGCCCTCCCGGTGTTCCCCGCGGACCCGAAGGGCATCGCCACGCGCGTCGCCTCGGGCAAGACGCTGACCGCGCTCGCCCCGGTGCTGCCCGAGCTGTGGGGCGGCTCGGCCGACCTCGCCGGCTCGAACAACACCACGATGGAGGGTGAGCCGTCGTTCACCCAGCCGCACCACCAGACGCGGACGTGGAAGGGCGACATCTACGGGCGCACGCTGCACTTCGGCATCCGGGAGCACGGCATGGGCGCGATCGTCAACGGCATCGCGCTGCACGGCCTGACGCGCCCCTATGGCGGCACGTTCTTCCAGTTCGCCGACTACATGCGCGGCTCCGTGCGCCTCGCGGCCCTGGACCGCACGCCGTCGATCTTCGTGTGGACGCACGACTCGATCGGCCTCGGCGAGGACGGCCCGACCCACCAGCCGGTCGAGCACCTGTGGGCCTACCGCGCGATCCCGAACCTGGACATCGTGCGCCCGGCCGACGCGAACGAGACCGCGTGGGCGTGGCGCGGCATCATCGAGAACACCAAGAACCCGGCGGGCCTGATCCTCTCGCGCCAGAACCTGCCGACGTTCCCGCGCGGCGAGGAGGGCTTCGCCTCCGCCGAGGGCGTCCTTAGGGGTGCGTACACGCTCCTGGACACCGACGGCACGCCCGACGTGATCCTCATCGGCACCGGCTCCGAGGTCCAGCTCGCCGTGCGTGCGCGCGAGACGCTCGCCGCCGAGGGCATCAAGGCCCGCGTGGTCTCGGCCCCGTCGCTCGAGTGGTTCGCGCGCCAGTCCGACGAGTACCGCGAGTCGGTCCTCCCGTCGGGGGTCAAGGCCCGCGTGTCGGTCGAGGCGGGCATCGCGCTCGGCTGGGCGAACATCGTCGGCGACGCCGGCCGCTCGGTCTCGCTCGAGCACTACGGCGCCTCGGCCCCGGCGGAGACCCTCTTCCGTGAGTTCGGCATCACGGCCGAAGCCGTGGTCGCCGCGGCACGCGAGTCGATCGCGGCCGCGCAGGCGTGATCCACGGCGAGGGCCGGTCCGAGCGTTCGGGCCGGCCCTCGCCGCACTAGGGTGCCTCCCGCAGACACCCGTGACGGACAGACCAGCCGGCCCTGCCACGACGAGGGTCCGGCCACCACGACAAGGAAGGTCCGACCCGCATGACAAGCCCCAACGACACCCGCCCCACGCACAGGCTCTCCGAAGCCGGGGTGTCGATCTGGCTCGACGACCTGTCCCGCGAGCGCCTCGCCACGGGCAACCTCGCGACGCTCGTCGCAGAGAAGGACGTGGTGGGGGTCACCACGAACCCCACGATCTTCGCGGCGGCGCTCGGCGCCGGTGACGCGTACGCGTCCACGCTCGCCGAGCTCGCCGGCACCGACGTCGAGTCGGCCGTCGAGCGGATCACGACCGACGACGTGCGCGACGCCGCGGACGTGCTGCGCCCCGTGTACGACGCCACGAACGCCGTCGACGGGCGGGTGTCCATCGAGGTGGACCCGCGCCTGGCGCGCGACACCGACGCCACCGTGCGCACCGCGGCGAGGCTCTGGGAGACCGTGGGTCGCCCCAACGTCATGATCAAGATCCCGGCGACGGTCGAGGGCCTGCCGGCGATCACGCGCACGCTGGCCCAGGGCATCTCCGTCAACGTGACCCTCATCTTCTCGATCTCGCGGTACCGCGCCGTGATGGACGCGTGGCTGGCCGGGCTCGAGCAGGCCCGGGCGAACGGCCACGACCTCGCGGTGATCGGCTCGGTCGCGTCGTTCTTCGTCTCGCGCGTCGACACCGCGGTGGACGCCGCCCTGGAGAAGGTCGGGACGGACGAGGCGCTGGCCCTGCGCGGCAAGGCCGCGATCGCGAACGCGCGCCTCGCGTACGCCGCGTACACCGAGGTCGTCGCCTCCGAGCGCTGGGCCGCCCTCAAGGCCGCCGGTGCGCAGCCGCAGCGCCCCCTGTGGGCGTCCACGGGCGTCAAGAACCCCGAGTACCGCGACACCATGTACGTCGACGAGCTCGT
>CBINDH010000030.1:0-14512 GCA_966249365.1 uncultured Xylanimonas sp.
CCGCGCTGACAGCCAAGCCCTCGCCTGTCGCCACCCACGCCGACGAGCTGAACGCGACACCCTGGTACGTCCGGCCCGCGAGGGGGCTGGGTGCGTCGGCGAAGTCGAGCACCGAGTAGCCCGAGGGGACCGCGGGCGTCGAGCCGATCTCGGTCGCTCCGATGCTCGGCTTGCCGAACGGGGACACCTCGTTGCCCCACACGTCGAGACCGCCGTTGTCGGGGATCACCTTCCCCGCACCAGCGAGCACCGAGGCGGGCCCGGGCACGTAGGAGTCGAGCTTGTCCCAGCCGGTGCTCTGCGCCATGGTGCGCTGGAGCGTGGTGGGCAGGCCGGGGATGCCGATGTCGCCGAGGACCGGGTGCTGGTCCGAGGGGTGCGTGACCGCGTCGACGCCGGAGCCGCCGTAGTAGTTGTTGTCCGCCACCACGAGCTGGTTCGCGCGCGTCTCGTAGCCGCGGGACGATCCCGAGTTGTAGATCGCGTTGTTCTCGAGCTGGAAGTTCTTGACGGTGCGAGCCTCCCAGGCGTTCGCGACGTAGCCCGTCTGACCCTCGCCGATGAAGATGTCGTTGTTGAAGACCCGCAACGTTGATCCGGCTGTGTCCGACCCGCACGCGACCGCGACGGCCGCGCCGCCACCGTGGCTGTTGTTCCCCGATCCGTCGTTGACCGAGACGTTGTAGGCGTAGTCCGTGTGGTAGGAGGTCCCCACGGGGCAGATGAACATGGCACCGGACGGGTTGTCGTGCGTGTAGTTGTAGCGCACGACGGAGTTCTCGGCGCCGATGTCGGCGTCGAACGCCTGGGAGTCCTCCTTGGACGTGGACGCGCCGGTGCCGAAGACCTCGTTGTAGTGGACGGTCGTGTGCTTCCCGTACTGCCACCAGAACGGCACGTTGCCGTTCTTGCCGGAGTTGGACACGGCGGAGACGTTGTGCTCGATGACGGCGTTCTCGTACCCCGACGGCTGGATGACGGCGTTGCCGACGTCGAAGAACGAGTTCCCGCGGAACAGCAGGTTGGTGCTCGCCTTCAGCGTGCCGCTCATCTCGGCGGCGGGAATGCCGCTCTCGTGGGCGAACATCCCGTAACCGCTCTTGCCGTTGCGCTGCCAGGTGGACAGGAAGCTCACGCCGTAGTGAGTCACGTTCGGCTCGGCGGTGTTCTGGTCGGCGATGCCGATCGTGTTGTCGAGGATCTTGACGTCGTTCCACCACGTGGGCACCTGGTTGCCGCGGATCAGGAAGACGACGCCGCCACGACCGATGCCGGCCGAGTCCGAGCTGCTCGTCCCCGGATACGCGTTCACGTCGTGGACGAACGTGTTCTTGATGTAGATGTGCTCGTTGATGCCGGAGTCGACGGCGAGAACGAGGATGCCGTACTTGCTCGGGATCCGTTCGCGTACCGCCGTGGTGGTCCCGCTCGTGTCGGTGTACGTCTTGATCCGCTGCAGGTCCGTCGAGAAGTTCGTGACCTCGAGATCGTTGATCTCCCAGTACTGCTGGTTCTTGAGCATGACGGTCGCCAGGTAGCCGTAGTCGGTGCCGGCCGTCTCGTCGACGGTGACCGTGGGGCTCGAACCCGACAGCGCGGGAAGGATCCCGTTGCCCTGGATCAGGGGTCGCCGGTCGCCGGCTCCGTACCGACCGATGACGATCGGGTTCCCCTTGATGCCTGACCCCTGGGGCCGGAGCTGGCCCGTCCAGGTCGAGGAACCGTCGAAGAGGATCGTGTCGCCAGGCTGGAAGACGACGGAGTTGACCTTGCCGAGCGATTTCCAGGGCGCGGCGGGGTCCTGCCCGTCGTTGGCGTCGTTGCCCGTGCTGCTCACGTAGAACGTCCGACCGCCCACGGCCTCGGCATGCACGGCGGCGTGCGGTGGCGCGGTCACGCCGAGTGCGAGGAGCAGGACGACGGCGAGCGCCCGACCTGCATGCCATCTTCTTGTCACATCGATGCCCTTCTCGAATCCGGGAACTGCTGCTGCAACATCGCTAGCAGGTACTCCAGGTAGGTGGCCGGCGTGAACTTCTCAGGTCCGTAGTAGGTACTGCCCAACCTCTTCGCCTCGGCGCGACGAGAGTTCTCGGCGTCCAGGTCCGCGAAGAACCCTTCGAAGTCGCTGAAGCCGAGGACTCCTGCTTCCTTCCCCTGCGCGAACATGCTCAGCACGTGGACGCGCAGGTCCTCGACGCGACGGTTCAGCTCTTCACGAGGCGTGGTCCCGTCCAGGCTCGTGTCCCAGAAGGCACCGTCCACCTCGACGTCGTGACGCCGGGTGAACTCTCCGATGACGCTCGCCTCGACGCGGGACACCAGGAGCGCATCGACCCGCTCGTCCAGGCTGGGCTCGCTCGCCTTCGTCGGCGAGCACGCGGTGAGCCCGGCCAGCAGCAGAGCCAGCACGAGACACAGACGGGACCGGTGCGTCATCACCTACTCCTTCGTCGCCCCGTCGGTCATGCCCCGGATGAACTGGCGCTGCATCAGCAGGTAGACGACGACCACCGGCAGTGCCACGAGCACCGCCGCCGCGGACTGCAGCGACGTGTCGGTGGTGTGGGCACCCACGAAGAAGTTCAGTCCGAGGGGCGCGGTGCGCATCTCGCCGGTCGGACTCATGATCAGGGGGATCATGAAGTCGTTCCAGGTCCAGACGAACCACAGGACGACCAGGGTCGTGAGCGCCGGCCGGGCGATGGGGAGCTGGACGGACCACAGGGTCCGCAGCACGCCGGCGCCGTCGAGCTTGGCGGCCTCGGCGATCGACGGATCCGTCGTGCGGAAGTAGGTCCGCATCCAGTAGACGCCGAACGCGATCGACATGGCCACCTGCGGGAGCGCGACCCCCCAGACGGTGTCGGTCAGGCCCCACGCCTTCATGTCGTAGAAGAGCGGGACGACGAAGGCCTCGACGGGAACCATGATCCCCAGGAGGAACACGAAGAAGAGTGCGGTGCCGCCGCGGAACCGCATCGTCCCGAGCGCGTAGCCCGCCGGCACGGAGACCACGAGCGACAGGCCGACGGTGAGGAGGGTGACCTGCACCGAGTTGACGATGTAGTGCGAGAAGCGGCCCTCGACAAAGGCCTGGGCGAAGTTGTCCCACCGGATCTCTCCGCCGTCGAGGCCGAGCGCCCGGACCAGGACCATGGCCAGCGGCCAGAGGATGAGGATCGCGAAGACCGCGAGCAGCACGTAGTTGAGCACCGTCTCGGCGCGGGAGATCCTCACGCCTCCCCCTTGCGGTTCACGACGAGGTTGATGAGAAAGATGAGCAGCGCCAACGTGATGCCGATCGCCGCGGCCAGCCCGACGTTGCGCTGCTGGAACGCCTGCGCGTAGACCTGGTAGGCGGGCACGGAGGTCGACCCGCCGGGCCCGCCCTTCGTGGTCATGTACACGAGGTCGAAGTTCTTCAGTGCGGCGATCACCGTCAGGGTGACCGCCACGGTGAGCTCGCCCTTGACGGACGGGACCGTGATCGAGACGAACTCGCGGACCGGTCCCGCTCCGTCGAGCCGCGCCGCCTCGTACAGCGTGTCGGGGATCCGGGCCATGCCGGCCAGCAGCAGCACGATGACGAGGCCGAGCTGGACCCAGGTCCCGATGAGCCCGACCGCCGGCAGGGCCAGGGTGTAGTCGCCCAGCCAGTCGGCGGCGAGGCCACCGAGGCCGACCGTGCGCAGG
The DNA here is from genome assembly GCA_966249365.1 of uncultured Xylanimonas sp. GTDB lineage: Bacteria > Actinomycetota > Actinomycetes > Actinomycetales > Cellulomonadaceae > Xylanimonas. The sequence goes on from CBINDH010000030.1 coordinate 3,697, forward strand.
ATCTCGTTGAGCGAGCCGTTGTACCCGTAGATCGCCTTCCAGGCCGTCGCCGCGACCACGAGCGCGATCACCTGCGGCACGAAGTACACGGTGCGGAAGAACCCGAGCCCCTTGACGCGTCCGCGGTTGAGGATGCTGGCGATGACCAGCCCGAGGGCGATCGGGATGCAGGTGTAGAAGACGATCAGGACGAGGGCGTGCACGAACGCGAGCCGCAGGGCGTCGTCCGTGACGATCTCGGCGTAGTTGGCGCCACCGACGAACGTGCCGACGCTCAGCCCGTTCCAGTCGTAGAACGAGATCTGGACGGCCTGGCCGAGCGGGTACAGCAGGAACACCGCGTAGATGGCCAGCGCCGGCAGGACCAGCAGGTAGGGGACCCACGGGTTCCCGTCGCGCTTGCCGGCCCGGCGCCGGCCGGGGCTCGAGGCCTCGACCACCGGGCGGTGGTCAGCCTCGAGGTCCCCGGCCGGCGGCCGGTGCCCGATCACCACGTGCGTGCTCACTTGCCCGCGAACTCGCTGTAGTTGGCCTCGAAGGCCTCGACGACGCCCTGCGGATCGATCTTCTGGGCGAAGAGGTCCTGCAGCCGCGGCGACATCGCCTCCTCGCCGAACGACGGCGTGGACCAGTCCAGGTACGGCAGCAGGGTGCCTTCGGTCGAGACCTGCCCGAACGCGCGCGCCGCCTGCGACAGGAGGGAGTCGTCCGTGGCCAGGGCGTCGGCGCCCAGGACCGGGATGTTGCCCGTCTCCCAGAGCACCTCCATCGCCTCGTCCGAGGTGATGTAGTCGATGAACGCCGCGGCCGCTTCCTTGTTCTGCGACTTCGCCGTGATCGCGTACGGCTGCGAGGCGCCGCCGAGGGTGGCGACGTCGCGCCCGTCGCGGGCCGGCGGTGCCATGAACCCGAGGCCGTCGGGGTTGAGCTCCGACAGGAGGGCGACCTGCCAGGTGCCGGCGATGTAGAAGACGCCCTCGCCGCCGGCGAACGCCTTGGCGACCGTTTCGTCGTCCTGCCCGTTGACACCCTCGTTGTAGTAGCCGGCGTCGATCCAGTCCCTCAGGACCGTGACCGCGGCGAGCGGGCCTTCGCTGGTCCAGGACGCGCCCTCGTTGCCCATGCCGAGCTTGGTGACGGTGGCGGCGTCCGCGTAGGCGCCGAGCAGGACGCCGAGGGTGTGGCCCGCGGGCCACCCCTCGGAGTTGCCGAGCACGAGGGGCACCTCGCCGGCCTCCTTGGCAGCCGCCAGCGCGGCCTCGAGGTCCGCCCAGGTCGCCGGCGGCTCGAGCCCCAGCTCGGCGAGCTTCGCCTTGTTGAAGTAGATCCCGACGGCCTCGCCCATCTGGGACAGGCCGTAGAGGTTGCCGGAGCCGAAGACCTTGCCGTCCTCGGAGTACATGGCGTTCTTGCGCACGGTCTCGGGGAAGCGCTCGTCCCACCCGTAGGCCTCCGCGTAGGGGCCGAGGTCGGTCAGCAGCCCGGCCGCGACGAAGGCGCCCATGTCGTTGCGGCCGTTGTTGGCCTGGACGACGTCGGGCGGGTTCGAGTCCGAGACCGCCTGCGGCAGCGTCAGCTTCATGTCCTCGAAGCTCTGGGAGTTCCGCTCGATCGTGATGTTCGGGTACTTCTCCTGGAAGCCCTTCACCAGCTGGTCGAACTGGGCGGACTGCCCGGCGAGCGCCTCCGCGTCCCAGAGCCTGAGGGTGACGTCGCCGAGCTCGGCCGCGTCGGTGCGGATCGTCGTCGGCGCGCCGCCGGGCACGGTGTCGCCCGAGGCGAGCTCCGCCCCCGGCGCCGAGCAGGCGGCCAGCGAGAGGGCCAGCAGCGTCGCTGCCCCCAGTGTCGTCCGTCGCTTCATCGTGTTCCTTCCTGGTGGTTGCACGGCAGGCAGCCGGGTCAGTCGACCCGGCCGAGCACGGTGTGGAGGTGTTCGTAGCTCTTGCGGGTCTCGGCGTCGCTCGTGGAGAGCCAGGCCTTGAGCTGGGCCCAGGTGGGTGCCCCAGCGCTTCCGCCGAGCGTGGTGGTGGACAGGCCGGAGCAGGCGACGGCGAACCGCGTCGCCTCGACGAGCGGCCACCCGGCCAGCAGGCCGTGGACGAGCCCGACGCAGAACACGTCGCCGGCCCCGGTGGTGTCGACGGCGGGGACGGGGATCCCGGGCACCTCGAAACAGCCCTGCTCCCCGATGCCGACGGCGCCCCGGGGGCCGTCGGTGATCACGACCGTCGGAACGAGCTCGGCGAGCCGTTCGGCGGCGTGGCGCAGGTCGTCCGTCCGGCAGTAGGCCAGCGCCTCGTCGCGGTTCGGCGTGAAGACCGATGCCCCCTTGAGCTTCGTGGCGAGCTCGTCGAGGTCCCAGCTGCCGTCCGGGTCGTGGTTGGCGTCGACGAGCACGAGGGCGTCCGAGCCGTCCCACCATCGCGGGTCCCGGGCCTGCGCGATCACGGCGCGGGAGGCCGGCAGCCACGGCAGCGCCGAGCGGCTCGCCGCGCGGTCCTCGTGCGTGACCATCGCGCGGTCCCCGGCGACCTCGATCGCCACGGTGACAGGGGTACGGTCGACCGCCACGACCCGGCTCAAGTCGACACCTTCGGCCTGCAAGAAATTGACGCAAAATGAGCCGGGTTGATCGTTGCCCAGTGCGGCGTCGAGCGCGACCTCCATCCCGAGCCGGCGAGCCGCGACGGCCGACGTGGCCACACCGCCCGGGACCCAGGACATGTGGTCCGCCCACACCTCTTTGCCGGGAACTGGCCGTTCTTGCAGGCCAGCGAGCACGATGTCGAGGAAGATCGTGCCCCGCAGGGCGATGTCCACCACGGGCGGACCCTGAAGCGCGGTCATCGTCGGTCGTCTCATCCTCGAGTGGGGAACATCGGGCGGCCGCCATGCTGACACATGACGCGTTCTCGACGCAAGATGCAACATTCTGATACGATGATGCTCATGATCGGAGCTGCACGCAAAGACGCCATCCTCCGGCTCGTCGACGAGCGGGACGGCGTGTCCATCGCCGAGCTGACGCAACTTCTCGGCGTCTCCACCGCCACGGTCCGCCGCGACCTCGACGACCTCGCCGAGGCGGGCCGAGTCGCCCGCGTCCGGGGCGGCGCTCAGCGCCGAGAGCGCGCCGAGCTCGATCCCCACCCGCTCGCGACCGTCGCCCAGATGCACGCCGCCGGCAAGAAGGCGGTCGGTCGTGCGGCCGCCGACTTCGTCGTGGACGGCAGCACGATCCTCATGGACATCGGCACGACGACCGCCCAGATGGCCGAGAGCCTCCTCGACCTGAGCATCACCGTGGTCACCACGTCGATCGACCTCGTCCGCCGCCTCGAGCCCGGCGAGAACATCGACATCGTCGTGGCCGGCGGGCTGCTCCGTCGCACCTACCAGTCCCTGGTCGGCGCGGTGACGCTGGACGCGCTGTCGAAGGTCCGCGTCGACACCTGCTTCCTGTCGACGAGCGGGATCTCGCCCGCGGGCCACGTCCTCGACAACACGGGCATGGAGCACCCGGTCAAGAAGGCGATGATCGCCGCCGCCGACCGCGTGGTCCTGCTCGCGGACGGCTCGAAGCTCCCCGGGCAGGGTCTCCTCTCCGTGTGCACACCCGACCAGATCGACGTCCTCGTCACCACGAAGGATGCCGCGCCCGAGATCCTCCGGATCTTCGAGAAGGCCGGCACCCAGGTCGTCGTGGCGGACTAGCCGCAACACTCGACCAGAAGGGTCCACCACTCATGAAGCTGACGATCATCGGCGGCGGCGGTTTCCGCGTCCCTCTGGTCTACGAAGCGGCGGTCGCCGACGACGCACCCGTGCGGGTCGACGAGCTGTGCCTGTACGACGTGTCCCTGGAGCGCATGGCCGCCATCCGGTCCGTGATCGAGGGGGCGGCCGAGAAGATCCCGCCCGGTCCGACGAAGGTGACCTACACCTCCGACCTCGACGACGCCCTCCGGGACGCGGACTACATCTTCTGCGCCATCCGCGTCGGCGGTCTGGGCGGCCGGGTGCTCGACGAGACCATCGCCCTGCAGCACGACGTCCTGGGCCAGGAGACGACCGGGCCCGGCGGCATCGCGTACGCGCTGCGCACGGTGCCGGTCATGCGCGCACTCGCCGACAAGGTCCGCACCCTCGCGCCGAACGCGTACTTCATCAACTTCACCAACCCGGCCGGCATCGTCACCGAGGCCATGCGCCCCGCGCTCGGCGACCGCGTCGTCGGCATCTGCGACACGCCTCTCGGCCTCATGCGGCGCATCGAGCGCCTGACCGGGGTGACCGCGACCGACGTCGACTACGTCGGGCTCAACCACCTCGGCTGGCTCCGTTCCGTCAACGGGCCGCAGGGCGACCTCCTCGCCTCGGTCCTGGCCGACGACACCGCACTGAGCCAGATCGAGGAAGCCCGCCTCATGGGCTTCGACTGGGTCCGCAAGCTCGGGGCGATCCCCAACGAGTACCTGTACTACTACTACTTCAACCGCGAGGCCGTGGCCCGGATCAAGTCGTCCCCCCAGACCCGCGGCCAGTACCTCCAGGACGAGCAGCGGCGCTTCTACGAGTCGGTGGCCGCGGACCCGGACTCCAGCTTCTCGCTGTGGAACCGGACGGCCGAACGACGCGAAGCCACCTACATGGGCGAGGCCCGGCCCGCGGGGCACGAGGACGACCGGCTCCTGGAGGATCTCGGCGGCGGGTACCACAAGGTCGCGCTCGACATCATGGCCGCCCTCGCCACGGGCTCACCCACCTCCCTGATCCTCAACCTCGGGAACTCGTCCGACGGCGCGCCGATCATCGCCGGGCTCCCGCAGGACAGCGTCGTCGAGGTGCCGTGCGTCGTCGACGGGTCGGGCATCCGTCCGACCCGCGTCGCACCCGTCGACGGCCAGATGCTCGGCCTGCTCCAGCAGGTCAAGGCCGTCGAGCGGCTCGCGATCGAGGCGGCCGTCGAGGGCAGCGGCGACCTCGCGCAGAAGGCGATGGCCCTGCACCCGCTCGTCGACTCCGTGCACGTCGCTCGCCGGCTGGTCAACGACTATCGGGACGCGCACCCCGAGCTCGCCTACCTCTCGGCGCCGTCGCGCTAGGCCCGTCCCCCGCTCCGTCGGCGGGGCACACCTGACCAAGGAAGGAACCTGGTGGAGGTCGTCATCCTGGACTCCCCCGAACGCATCGGGGCGCTCGCCGCGGACCTCGTCGAGGAGCAGGTGCGGCGCCGGCCGGACGCGGTCCTCGGGCTCGCCACCGGATCCAGCCCGCTGACGATCTACGACGAGCTCGCCGGACGCGTCGCGGCGGGGACGCTCTCGCTCGCCCGGTGCTCGGCCTTCCTGCTCGACGAGTACGTCGGTCTCCCGGCCGACCACCCGCAGCGCTACCGCAACGTGATCGACGAGGTGTTCGTCAGCCGGGTGAACATCGACCCGGCGCGCGTCCACGGTCCCGACGGGCTGGCGTCGGACCTGCGCTCGGCGTGCCACGACTACGACGCGGCGATCACCGGCGCCGGCGGCGTCGACGTCCAGATCCTCGGCGTCGGGACCAACGGGCACATCGCGTTCAACGAGCCCGGGCCGGCCTTCGAGCCCAGGACGCACGTCCGGCGGCTGACCAGCAGGACGCGCCGCGACAACGCGCGCTTCTTCGGTGCCGGCGAACAGGTGCCGGAGGCCTGCCTGACCCAGGGGGTCGCGACCATCATGGAGGCCCGTCGGCTCGTCCTGGTCGCGACCGGCCACGCCAAGGCCGAGGCGGTCCAGCAGCTCGTCGAGGGGCCCATCTCGCCGGCGTGGCCGGCGTCGATCCTGCAGGTGCACCCGCACGCGACGGTGATCATCGACCGGGCGGCCGCGGGCCGCCTGGCCGGTCCGGCGCTGCTGAGCGCGTAGCCGTGGCGTCGGCGTCGACGGTCGAGCGGCCAGGCCCCTGCGGATCGTCAGCGAGCCGCCTGCGCCCGAGCGGCGGCCGCCGCCTCGGCCTCGGCGTCCCCGAAGTACCCGCCCGCGAGGGACTCGGCGGCCGTGTGCAGGATGGCTGGCAGGGGCGTCTGCCCCCACGTCTCGGGAAGGTTCCGGGCGAGGCGGTCCTCGAGGTCGCGGAGCTCGACGGTGCACTGCTGCAGCACCTGCCAGCCCGCGGAGGTCAGGCCGACCAGCCGCACCCGCCTGTTCGTGGGGTGGGGTCCGCGCTCGACCAGCCCGGCGTCGAGCAGTTCCTGGCACGCCACGTGCGACGCCTGCGCGCTGACGAGCGTCCGGCGGGCGAGCGCGGCGTTCGACAGCGCCTGCCCTTCGCCGAGCACCTGGAGCACCAGGAGCTGCGGCAGCGTGATGCCGTGGGCCATCGCGGTGTGCTCCGCGGCCCGGTTCAGGGCCCGGGCGAACCGGTTTGCCGTGTACAGGAGCCGATCGGTGGCCGGGGCAGGGTCGGCGAGCTCGTCCATCCTCACCGACCCTACCCGTGGCCGTCAGCGCGTCGTGTCGAGCTTCGTCAGGTCGAAGCGGCCGTCCGTGATCGCGATCTCGCCGTCCGCCCCGCGGGAGAACTGCGAGAGGAACGCCCACGCGATCGCGCTCTCGAGCGGCACCGTCTCGTGGCTGACGTCGTTGGCCTCGGCGAGCACGGTGTAGGTGTTCCCGTCGTCGCTGCCGTACGCCTTGGCGGTGACCGAGACGCCCGGGAACAGATCGTCGACGACGTGGATCTGCTCGTCGGCCTTGATGCCCCAGACGGGGTCGGCGGCGGCGTCGAAGACGTAGTCGTCGGTGACACCGTTGCGCGCGAGCACGTCACCCACGCGGGCGTCGATGTTGTTCGGGCCGCCGTCCTGGTGCGGCCGTTCGGGCAGGGTCGAGGCCATGCCGGCGAAGTAGATCGTCGGCACCACCTCGCGGGCCGACGGGCCGGGTCCGAACGAGCCGCTCATGGGCGCGATCGCGGCGAACCGGTCCGGGTACTGCTCGGACAGCTCGAACGACTTGACCGATCCCATCGAGAAGCCCGACGCGTAGATCCGGCTCCGGTCGATGCGCGGGTTCTCGGCGAGGAGGTGGTCCAGGAGCGCGACGACGTGGCTCGGCGTGCGGACGACGTGCTGGTCGACCGAGACGACCATGAGCCCGTGCTCGGCCGCGGTCCGGTCCCAGCCGGTCGACCACACCATGAACTCGGCGTTGTCGCTCCCGCCGTGGAACACCAGCACGAGGGGCACCGACCCGGCCTGCTTCCGCGGCGCGTAGGTGACGTACTCGAGCGGCACGCCGTCGACGTCGAGGACCCCCTTGCTCTCCCGGAGCCCGATCTCGTGCGGGTCGGGGATGGCGTAGATCTCCGCCGGGTAGGTCCACCAGCGTCGCGCGGCGTGCTCGATGACGCGGTCGTAGCCCTTGCGCAGCGCGGCGTGTGCGAACCCGGGACCCTTCGGTCCGCTCGCGGTGCCGAACAGGCCGGACCGCTCGCTCAGCCTCGCCAGCGAGGCCTCCAGCGCAGCCGACCCGTTGACGACGTAGGCGGGGACCTCGATGTCGCCCTCGGGTGCGACGACCGTCCGGCCAGGGTTGGAGAGGTAGACCGCCGTCGGCGTCCAGGGGCTGCCGCGCCAGTCGTCGGTGGGGATGCCGGCGACGAGGTGCTCGGTGATGAAGTCGGCGCCGGAACGGTCGCCGAAGAGGTAGACGCGCGCGTCCGTCCCGGGGAACTTGCAGACCGTCTGCCCGTCACCGCCGGTGACGCAGCGCTGGCCGTCGACGTCGTACGGCTCACCGGTGAACCCGTCGAAACGGGCCAGCGTGGCCGCGATCGCCGTGGTGTCGCCGGGCGCCCAGGTGTCGGCCAGCGGGTTCACGAAGGCGACGACCCCGTGCTCGGCCAGCGCGATGTCGGCCAGGCCGGACGACTCCGCGAGCCTGCGGGCGCCGTCGGCGGTGACCGCGCCGTCGGGGAAGACCAGGAGGATCGGCGTGGACCGGGCGCGGTGGCCGGTGGCCGGGTCGTGGGGGACGTAGACATTGAGCTCGTGACCGGACTCCAGCCGCTGCTCCACGATCATGCCGCCGTGCTCCTCGTGCGGGGCCGCTGCCGCGGCCGGACCGATCAGCAGGGGTACTGCCGCTGCTGCCAGGACTCGTCGGACCGAACTTGATGTCGCCATCGCGCCGCCTCTCGTGTGACCCCTTTGCCAACGGTGCTCGACGCTAGGAGAGCCCGCCGCGAATGTCAACCAAGTTGATAAGTTTGATCTGTGCAAGACGTGCACATACCCGACGCGCGCCACAACCTACGGTCCCGTAGGGTCGGACCATCTGCTCCACGGGTACGTTCACCCTCCGCGGCTGGGAAGTCGACACCGACCGCTGCGAGGCACCATGCCGCTGACCGCACCCACCGCCCGCCGCGAGGCGCGCTCCACCAGCACGTACACCGCGCTCGCGAGAACGGTGCGCGAGCTGGGACTCCTGCGCCGGGCACACCGGTACTACGCGTGGACCGCCGCCGTGCTCACCGTGGCCCTCGCGGGCACCGTCGCCGGCGTCGTCCTCCTCGGTGACTCGTGGCTCCAGCTCCTGATGGCGGGCGCGCTCGGGATCCTCTTCACCCAGTTCGCCTTCCTCGCGCACGAGGCGGCGCACCGGCAGGTGCTCACGTCGGGGCCCGCGAACGACCGGCTCGGTCGGTTCCTCGCCAACGGCGTCGTCGGGATCAGCTACTCGTGGTGGATGACGAAGCACTCGCGCCACCACGCCAACCCGAACCGGGTCGGCAAGGACCCGGACATCGAGAACGACACGATCGTGTTCACCGAACAAGGTGCGCGCGCCCAGCACCGGTGGCTGCGCCCGCTCGTCCGCGTGCAGGGGTGGGCGTTCTTCCCGCTGCTGACGCTCGAGGGCGTCAACCTGCACGCGACCTCGATCCGGTCACTGCTGACCGGGTCCCGCGCCGACCTCCGCACCCGCGTACTGGAGCTCGTCACGATCGCGCTGCGGCTCGCGCTCTACGTCGGCGCGATCCTGTGGTTCCTCCCGCTCGGGATGGCGGCCGCGTTCCTCGGCGTCCAGCTCGCCGTGTTCGGCGTCTACATGGGCGCCTCGTTCGCGCCCAACCACAAGGGCATGGCGATCATCCCCGCCGACAGCCGCATCGACTTCTTCGCCAAGCAGGTGCTCACGTCGCGCAACATCCGCGGCGGCCACGTCATGAGCGTGCTGATGGGCGGCCTCAACCACCAGATCGAGCACCACCTGTTCCCCAGCATGCCGCGCCCCCACCTCGGCCGGGCGCGCGAGCTGGTGCGCGAGCACTGCGCCTCGCTCGGGGTGCCGTACACCGAGACGGGCCTGGTCCGCTCGTACGCGATCGTCGTCCGCTACCTCAACGAGGTCGGGCTGGCGGCGCGCGACCCGTTCGACTGCCCCGCGTACCACCGGCTGCGGGGCGTGTGAGCCAGCCCGACGTCCGTCTCAGCGGGAGGCCGTCGCCGCGAAGTTGCGGCGCACCTCGTTGGTGTACGTCCGCCCGTAGCTGTCGGCGACACCTGCCAGGTAGTCCGTGTAGCGGCGGTTCCCGGCGGCGGGTCCGTCGCACGAGGCCAGGCCCGCCATGAGCGAGTCGAGCTCCTCGGGGTGCACGGTCACGTCGCGGGTGACCAGCCCGACCAGCCGGCTCAGCGGCAGCACCAGCGCGCGTGGCGCCTCGAAGACGACGGCTCGCGCGCCGATCGCGTCGCGGATCAGCCGCACCAGCGCCCCGAACTCGAAGGTCTCCGGCCCGCCCGCGTCCCGGACGACGTCGTCGTCGCGGCCGCCGAGCGCGACCATGAGGTCCGCGATGTCCTCGACGTGCGTGGGACGGACGGCGTATCGCCCGTCACCGGGGACGGCGAAGGCGTGCAGGTGGCGCAGCAACCAGGCGACGTTGTTGAGCAGCACCTCCGGGCCGCCGAACAGCACCGACGGCCGCACGATCGCGTAGCCCATCCCCGATGCGCGGACCGCCTCCTCCACGAGCGCCTTGCCCCGGTGGTAGGTGTACGGCGAGCCGAGGTCCGGGTTCATGATGCTGACGTGCACGATGCGCCGCACGCCCGCCCGCGCGGCGGCGTCGACGAGCGCCTTGCTGTGCGCGACGGCGACGTCGTGCGTGCTCGCCCCGCGCCCGAACCGCATCCAGTAGGTGTTGTAGAAGGTGTCGACTCCCCGGAACGCCGCCGCGAGCGCGTCGCGGTCGTCGAAGTCGTAGCGGTGCGCCTCGACGGGCCCGACGACGGACGCCGGGTCGCGGGTGAGCGTGCGGACCGCTCGCCCGGCGTCCAGGAGCCGCTGCGCGACGTACGAGCCGGTGTACCCGTTGGTCCCGGTGACGAGGTCGATGCTCACCCCACCACCACACCAGCCCCTGCTGGGTTCGGCAATATCCCGCGAGTTCGGCAGAACCGCCCGAGTTCGGCAGAAGGAACTGCCGAAATCAGGGGGTTCTGCCGAACTCAGCGCTTGAGCGTGAACTCGAACGGCCCTGCCGAGCGGCCCGTCAGGCGGTGCGGGGAGACCAGGTGGCCCGACTCGATCAGGCGGGTCACCTCGCCGCGCGTCAGGGCGAAGCCCTCCGCGATGAGCTGGATCGGGCGCACCGGGATCTGGGCGGGGTTGCGGACGGTGACGTCGACCGCGTCCGCGTCCGGGTCGGGCGGGGCGCCGGTGTCGAGCCGCCAGGCGCCGTCCCAGTCGAGGGCGACGCGGTTGCGGCGCTGCACCGCCTGGTCGCGGAGCAGCTCCGCGGCCAGGTCGACGTCGTTGCCGTGCAG